>DJMH01000101.1:2134-41364 GCA_002435305.1 Dehalococcoidia bacterium UBA6495 | reverse complement strand
TACGGAAAAATGTGATTTCAGAAAGCAAAAATAGGTTAGGAAAAGAACTTCACGAATCCGTTCCTCCAATGGAGGCATTGGAGGCATTTTTGAAAGAAAGGGACATAGATGAAAATAAAATGCGTCTTCTATTGGAAAAGGGACAAACTCTAATGTTTGAAAACCCACCTACCCAGCCATAATGCAAAAAACTGGCCTGAATTTACACTCGATTTGTCACATGAAATACCTCCCAATAACTTTATGTCTCGTAGTGTTTTTGTCGGGTTGTTCATTCACTGAAAACACGAAGATTGCACCGCCATTCAAAATAGAACTCTATGAAACAGTCGATTATAAGAAAAATACTGTATTCGATTTAAGGTTACAAGGCGGTAAACCCACAATCGTTAATTTCTGGTTCCCATCATGCCCGCCTTGCATAGCTGAATTTCCCAAAATAGATCAATTTTATTTGGAGAACAAAAATTCTGTAAACGTTGTGGGCATCCAATTGCTTGGCTTAGACTCAGCTCAAGATGGACAAGATTTTGTGAAGGAAAAACACATACATTTTGCCGTAGGGGCAGACCCCTTAGGGAAAGTGTCTGTTAATTATCATATCAAGGTGTATCCAACCACAGTGTTTGTGGACTCCCAAGGCCAGATAGCAGGTCATTGGCAAGGTGAAATAACTATAGAAGAACTAGATCAACAATTGTTAATTTTACAAAATAAAGCGAACTGAAAATTGAATATATCAGACCTATTCCATGTTTTTATACGGTGGGCACATCTTATTTCCGCAACTGCGTGGGTGGGTGGAAGTATATTCTGGGTTTTGGTTCTAAATCCTTCCGTGAAGCATTCTGAAATTTCCTTTATTAAAAAATTGCACACTCGATTATCTACCGAATTTAGAGGGCTGGTCGACACGTGCATATTTGTACTTTTAGCCACGGGGGCAATAATGACATTTAACAGGCTAACTCCCGGCGACATTGGATACCAATACGCTTTAATTTTGGGGTTAAAAATTGCTTTCGTATTGGGAATGTTTTACATGATAAGGGCCAAACGGCACCTGAATTTCATTTCAAAAGCTAACCTAGCTGAGCATCACGGAAAACCCAAATCAAAAAGACTCACAGCGTTGCTAAATGGATACAATCTGGTGCTGGTTTTAGGACTTTTGGTTTATCTACTTTCGGACTTGTTAAACCTGATGTATATATCAACAATCTCTTAACAGATGTAAGCTTCAATCAAGAGGTTCATAAAGTGAAAAAAACGTTTTTAGAAATCATCAGATGCCCATTATGTAAATCAAATTTCGGATTACATGTGGATTCAGAAAAAGATGACGAAATCCTGGAAGGGAAATTGATTTGCTCCCAATGCAGAGAAGAATTCCCCATTGCTAATTCAGTTCCAAACCTTCTACCTCCCGAGTTACGTTAGTAATTTGAATTTATTGAAATACACACACAGGAGATGAACGTACCTGTAACGCTTCCTTTTTTTGAACTGCCTGGCGCATTTCACCGACTGTTAAATTTAGAAGCGGATGCACCAAGGTAGGCGAGATTTCAAACAAGGGATCTAACACAAACATCCTTTCATGAAACCTCGGGTGTGGAATAGTTAAAAGTTGGCTTTCAAGTACGATATCCCCCCATATCAAAATATCTATGTCAATTGTCCTAGGAGAGTTGGTAAAAACTCTGTGTCTTTGAAGATTTTTCTCTATTCCCTTCAGGTAATGCAGAAAAAGCCACGGGGTTAATTGAGTAGATAATTTACACACAGAATTCAAGAATGCTGGTTGTTTCGAAAACCCATAAGGAGTGGTTTCGTACAATTTAGAAGAAGTGAGTGTATCGGCCAACTTCATCAGCATCTTAGTAGCATTGGTAATATTGCTGAACCGATCACCTATATTGCTCCCCAAACCTACATATACATTTGTTGAAATATTAATTGTGCTCACCTTCTTACTATGGCATCTGTCATTTTCGTTATTCTGTACATTTCCGGAACATCATGAACTCTAACCATATCAGCCCCCCTAGTTATAGCTACCGATACAGTCGCAGCAGTCCCTTCGATGCGATCATCAACTGGCAATTTCAAAATTTCGCCAATCGTTGACTTACGAGACGTTCCTACCATCACCGGCACACCTATGGTTTTATATTCATGCAGCCGATTCAGGATTTGAAGGTTTTGTTCGGACCCTTTTCCGAAACCTATTCCGGGGTCCACTATGATTTTGTTTTTATCTATGCCAGTTGAAATGGCAAAATCAACTCTCTTTTTCAAAAACTCTACGGTATCTTTAACAATATCTTTGTATTGAGGAGATTCTGTGTTGTGCATAATCACCACATAGACTCCAGCATCCGCGACAAGGTGTACCAACTCAGAATCTCTTCCCAGCCCCCAAATATCATTTACCATTGTGGCTCCAGCGGAAATGGCTGCTTTGGCTACTTTGGCTTTGTAGGTATCTACACTGATTACTGCCTTCGGTTCGAGGCTCAAAGCACGTATGATTGGGACAACCCTCTGAATTTCCTCATCCGCCGAAACTTTATCCCTATGCCCATAAACAGACGGGGGTTTAGAAGATTCGCCACCCACATCCAGCACATCTGCTCCTCTTGACAACATTTCGATACCTCTTGATATAGTCAGGTTCACATCCTGATGAATACCATCGCCGGAAAATGAGTCAGGGGTAGCATTTAATATCCCCATCAAGTATGTTTTAGATCCCCAGTCAAACAAGGTCAATTTGGTTTAATCCTTTTTTCTGATGTAGTTCAAATCAACAACGAAATTTCAATAGAACTAAATACTTATTTACAGTGAGCTATAATGAATTCCGCATATATGTATTTGTATCAAATCAATATTATTAAATAATCCGTATTTTAATCCAGTCATATGTCACCAGAAAACTCCACATCAAAAAAACATGACGAATTGTTGGGGAAAAAAGCCTTAAGCCTGAAGGGCGGCGGAGATAAACGGGTTGAAGCCCAACACAAAAGGGGTAAATTAACGGCTAGAGAGCGCATTTCCTTGCTGCTAGACGATGGTTCCTTTGAAGAGTTGGACCCGTTAGTGTTGCACAGGTCAACGAATTTTGGCTTGGATAAGCAGCATTTTCTAGGCGACGCTGTGGTGACGGGATACGGCGAAGTTAACGGCAGACTTACTTTTACCTACGCACAAGATTTTACCGTGCTAGGTGGTTCGCTATCAGAAGCTGTAGCGAACAAAATCTGCAAAGTAATGGACAAAGCCATTGAAAGCGGTGCCCCAATTGTCGGGCTAATAGATTCAGGGGGTGCAAGAATCCAGGAAGGAGTCGACAGCCTTTCGGGCTATGGCTCCATTTTCCACAGAAACGTGATGTCTTCAGGTGTAATACCGCAGATATCGGTCATGATGGGGCCGGCTGCCGGCGGTGCCACTTACTCTCCGGCCTTGACTGATTTCATTTTCATGGTGGAAGGACTGGGCCAGATGTACATCACTGGACCTGACGTTATTCGGGCAGTAACTTCAGAAGATATATCTCACGAAGATTTAGGGGGAACTGAAGCGCACACGGTTAAGAGCGGCGTTGCCCATTTCGCAGAAGAAACGGAGGAATCATGCATTGCCAGAGTTAAGGAACTATTAAGTTATCTACCCCAAAACAACATGGAAAACTCTCCCTTAATTAGTAGTGGTGATTCGCCCGATAGATATTCTGACAATTTGAACAGCTTGATACCAGATAACCCCAACCAACCTTATAATATGCTTGATGTCATCCACACCGTGGTGGATGAAGCCAGATTTTTGCAAGTCCACAAGAATTTCGCACCTAACATATTGGTTGGATTCGCAAGGTTTGATGGAAAATCCGTAGGGATCGTCGCTCAACAGCCCGACCATTTCGCAGGTGTCCTCGATATAGATGCATCTGTCAAAGCCGCAAGGTTCGTAAGATTCTGCGATGCCTTCAACATACCTTTGGTCACTTTTATAGATGTTCCCGGATTCATGCCTGGCAGCTCTCAGGAGTACGGAGGAATTATCCGACATGGTGCAAAGTTAATATTCGCCTACGCGGAAGCTACTGTTCCCAAAATAAGCGTTCTGACTAGAAAGGCCTATGGAGGTGCTTATATCGTGATGAGCAGTAAAAACCTTAAAGGGGATATAAATTACTCGTGGCCAACAGGTCAAGTCGCTGTAATGGGTGCAGAAGGTGCCGTTAATATAATCCATAGGTCACAAATCAGAGAGTCAGATGATCCGCAAAAATTAGCTAATGAGTTGGCATCAGAATACGAAGAAAACCTGATGAATCCCTACATCGCTGCGAGCAGGGGGATGATAGACGACGTGATAGAACCTGGTCAGACACGGCTAAAAGTCATAAGAGCCTTGAAAATGTTGGCTAACAAAAGAGAAAATATACCTCCTAAGAAACATGGAAGCATTCCTTTATAAGCGGTATGAAATCAACCCAGAAACATATAGCTGCCATATCGACTGCCATTCAAATGTATTTAGATGACACCAAAACTTCAGACTCAAAACAGGGTAAATTAATATCTTCCTGGAAACATGCGATTCTTTATCCCCTTCCATATTCGCACAATCGTGTGATTGGAGGATGGGTTGGCAGACCTACGACTTATGAATAAACCACGTATTCACCCGATTATATGAACATGTTTAACACTTTTGGCATCACTGATACCACCTTCCGGGACGCTCACCAAAGCCTTCTTGCCACAAGACTCGAAATGAAGGATATGGAACCCATCGCGGCCCAAATGGATCAGGTCGGTTTCGCGTCTATGGAAGTATGGGGTGGAGCTACTTTCGACGCCACTACAAGATATTTAGCTGAAGATCCCTGGGAAAGGTTACGCCAGTTCAAAAAATTAATAACGAAGACTCCATTGTCAATGCTGCTAAGAGGACAATCCCTGGTGGGGTACAAAGCGTATGCCGATGACGTAGTAGACGCGTTTGTTGAACGCTCTGCGACAAACGGAATCGACATTTTTAGGGTGTTTGATGCATTGAACGACGAATGGAATTTAGCTCGGGCTGCTGCAGCTGTGAAAAATAACGATAAGCATTTACAAATGACAATTTGTTATTCAGTCACTGAAAACGGGAAGATGGGTGGGCCAATATATAGTTTAGATTATTATCTGGATAGAGCCGCAATTTTTCAAGACATGGGGGCGGATAGTCTTTGCATTAAAGATATGGCAGGACTTTTATCGCCTTATGACGCCTTTGATTTAATTTCAGCATTAAAAAAAGTGGTGACGGTGCCCCTGCAATTACACACCCATTACACCAGTGGTATGGCCTCTATGACTGTTTTAAAAGCGATTGAAGCAGGTATAGACGTAGTCGACGCTTGCCTAGCTCCACTAGCATTGAGAACTTCTCAGCCCGCTGTAGAACCACTTGTTGTCACTTTGCAAGGCACAGAAAATGATCCTAAACTAGACCTAGACACTCTTATCGATTTAGGGGATTATCTAGAATCGATTTTGCCAAAGTATCGCGAATACTTGGAAACTCCAAAGGCCTCTGTTATAGACGCTAAAGTTCTGAGCCATCAAATACCTGGGGGAATGGCGAGTAACTTGGTATCGCAGCTTAGGGAAGCTGACTCAATAGATAGGCTTGATGAGGTGCTGGAAGATATCCCCCTCACTAGAAAAGAACTGGGATACCCTCCCTTGGTGACGCCGATGAGTCAGATGGTGGGATCTCAGGCAGTTAGCAATGTGCTTTTTGGTAGATACAAAATGGTGTCGAACCAAGTGAAGGAGTATCTCACCGGAATGTACGGCAGGCCCCCTTCCAAGGTAGATAGCCAAATTAAAGAAGCAGTCTTCAAGTTCTATGATACCTCAGAAATAAAGACCATCAATGAAAGACCTGGAAACCTGATAGAGCCTGAACTAAAAGAAGCAGAAAAAGCAGTTGCCGACATCACGAGCGATGTTGATGACATTCTAATTTACGCGTTATACCCCACTACAGGAATGAAATTTCTCAGAGTAAAGCATGGCCTTGATTTACAGAAAGATACCCTTGATCTAAATGCTGACGGTGACCCCTCAGAGAATCACGAAATTACTGCAACAGGAACACAGGAAGTCCCGGTTAAAAGTTTGAAGACTAGATCTTTCAATGTGTTTATTGACGACACCTTCTATAAGGTGGAAATCGATCCTGTTGACCAAAATATGATTTCAATTTCTGACGGGATTCGAAATCCAGAGCCATCCAGAGACTCAAACCCGACATTACACGGATCATCAGCAAATTCCGACGGAGAACTGAAATCCCCTATGCCAGGTGTGATTTTGAAATACTTAGTAGAAGTGGACCAACAGGTAAATCAAGGTGACCCTATAGCAGTTTTAGAAGCTATGAAGATGGAAAATACCTTACCTTCACCGAAAGATGGGCGTATCCAGTCTTTGACAGTAGAGCCTGGACAAACTGTTGTAAAGGGCGACCTCCTAGCTATAATCACCTAGTCAGACTAGTTTGTAAATAAAATCCAAATTAGGATTACCAAAACACATAAAAAGAGGAATTAAATGAGAGACAAAGTGACTGTTGTTGGAGCTGGAAACGTAGGTGCGACAACAGCTCAACGCATTTTTGACGGAGGCTACGCTGACGTCGTTTTGGTGGATATCGTGGATGGGTTACCCCAAGGAAAGGCCTTGGATATGCTTGAATCTGGTCCGATTTTGGGAACAGACGCCAGCATCGTAGGTACAAATGGATATGAAGAAACCGAAGGGTCTGATGTAGTCGTTGTAACCTCAGGAGTAGCCCGCAAACCTGGCATGAGCCGAGATGATTTACTACTCACCAATATGAAAATAGTTACCAGTGTGGTGGAACAAACTGCTAAATTTTCTCCCAACAGCGTTCACCTGATAGTCACAAATCCTCTAGATGCAATGGCTCAACAAGCTTTGAAAATCACTGGATTCCCAAGTACCCGAGTGGTAGGTATGGCTGGCATCCTTGATACAGCTAGGTACAGAACTTTTCTCGCGGAAGAATTGGGAGTATCTGTCAACTCTGTCTCAGCCTATGTGCTTGGCGGGCATGGAGACACAATGGTACCTGTTGTGGAAAGCACAAATGTTGCAGGAACCCCCGTATCTAAACTGATAGCTCCGAAAAGAATGGAAGAGATAGTGCAAAGGGCACGGGATGGCGGCGCAGAAATAGTGAATTATTTGAAGACTGGAAGTGCTTTTTACGCCCCTTCGGCATCTATCGTTCAGATGGTAGAAGCCATTCTTTTTGATAAGAAAGAGATATTACCATGCACAGCATATTTACAAGGCCAATACGGCATCAATGATGTCTATGTTGGTGTGCCAGTCAAACTCGGCTCAAACGGAGTCGAAGAGATAGTTGAGTTAAATTTGAATGGCGATGAGCTTAACGCTTTAAGAAAATCCGCGGAAGCGGTACAAGAATTGGTCGAGGTTATGGCAGGAGCTCAATAGAGCCTCTAGATGGCATCTCGAATAAGGTGATATTTGATAATTGCTGTAATAGGTGAAAGCTCCGCCTCCCCTAAAAATGCCATGCTTGCTGAAGAGGTAGGTTCTCTCTTGGCAAAGGCCAACGTAACAGTGGTTTGTGGGGGCCAAGAAGGAGTTATGAGAGCTGTTTGCAAAGGGGCCAAAAAACATGGAGGCACCACTATAGGGATTTTGCCAGGAATGGACTCTCTTGATTCCAACGAATACGTTGACATACCTATCTGTACCGGACTTGGAAATGGTCGCAACTTACTAGTTACTAGGGCTGGAAAATCGGTCATCGCGATCGGTGGTTCCTATGGGACTTTGTCTGAAATTGGGCTGGCATTGTCAGACTCAAAATCAGTAATTGGCCTGAACACGTGGAGTTTACTCAGAGACGAACATTTAGATTGTGGAATAATAGTAGCGAACAACCCCGAAGAGGCCGTTCAGCTCGCGATCTGCCAAGCCAACAAAAAGTAAGGACCATCCTAAAATGACTTCAATTCATAGTATCAAGGCGAGAGAAATCCTTGATTCAAGAGGAAACCCTACGGTCGAGGTAGATATAGTCCTGGAAGACGGTTCTGTAGGTACATCTGCCGTGCCGTCAGGTGCCAGTACGGGACAATATGAGGCAATCGAACTCCGAGATGGTGATAAAAACAGGTACCATGGAAAGGGTGTTCTGAAAGCACTTGATAATATCCAGAATATTATAAGTCCAAACGTCATAGGCTTTGATGCCTTTGATCAAGAAAAACTAGATTCTAAATTAATTGAGTTAGATGGGACCGAAAACAAAAGTAATTTAGGCGCAAATTCCACATTGGCAGTATCTCTTGCTACCGCCAAGGCTGCTGCTATTTCATCTAAGAAGGAGTTATTCGCCCACATTTCGGAATCAGATGAATACTTAATTCCCGTCCCAATGTTGAATGTTATTAATGGCGGCAAACATGCTGAAAATTCCACTGACATTCAGGAATTCATGGTAGTCCCTGTCGGGTTTAGAACCTTCTCTGATGCCATTAAAGCCGGTTCTGAAGTATACCAATCGCTCCAGAACAATCTAAGCGAAAGCAATCTCAGTACCACGGTTGGAGATGAAGGTGGATTCGCCCCGCAATTACCATCTAGCGAAGCTGCTTTAGAAATATTAGTTGATGCCATAACTTCTTCTGGCTATGAATGCGGTCTTCATTTTTTTATTGCGTTAGATGTGGCAGCGGCGGAACTTTTTGACTCAGGAAATAAACTCTACAACTTGAAACGTGAAAAAAAACTAGTTTCAGGCGAACAACTAATTGAAATGTATTCTGCCTGGATAGAAAGGTATCCGATCATAAGCATTGAAGATGGCTTATCAGATGATGAATGGAGTGACTGGGAGGAAATAACGCGCCGCTTAGGCAGCAAAATACAACTAGTTGCAGATGATCTGCTTACAACGAACCCAACTAGAATATCAAAAGGTATCGAAGCTCGGGCAGCGAATGCTGTGCTTATAAAACCAAATCAAATCGGTACCTTAACCGAAACATTAGAGGCTATCAACCTAGTTCAATCTGTAGGATGGGGCACAGTTATAAGTCATCGCTCAGGTGAAACAGAAGACACTTTTATATCTGACTTAGCGGTAGCGACAAATTCCGGGCAAATAAAATCTGGGGCCCCTGCCAGAGGCGAAAGAACCGCCAAGTACAACCGACTCATACGCATTGAGGAAAATTTAGCCAGTAGGTGTAGATTTGCTGGAAGAGACGTTTACTCCCGTTACATAAACTAGTTAAATATGAACAAAGAGACTCATTAGGCTAAAAGGGTTCAAATTACATGAAGACGCGTATTGGTATTAACGGTTTCGGTAGAATAGGTAGATTGATATTACGGGCCGTGGTTCAAGAGGGGTACAAAGATATCGAGGTAGGGGCCATTAATAGCTTTGCAGACCCTGAAAGTAATACTCATATGTTTAAATATGATACAACCTACGGAACATTCAAAGGCGACGTTAAATGGACCGAAGATTCTATTGTAATAGACGGTCATCGAGTGGTTTGTCTAAATTCCGAGTCACCTTCTTCATTACCTTGGGGAGACCATGGTGTCGATATCGTCATTGAATGTACAGGCAAGTTTACCGATTCCGTAAAAGCGTCTGGACATTTAAAAGGTGGGGCGAAGAAAGTAATAATTTCCGCTCCCGCAAAAAACGAAGACATTACGATAGTGTTGGGAGTCAATGAACATCATTATGACAAAAACAAACACCACATAATGTCAAATGCTTCATGCACAACCAATTGCGCAGCACCGTTGATGAAAGTGTTGGATGATTCCTTCGGGATAGAAAAAGGCATGATGACTACCATCCATTCTTATACCAACGACCAACAAGTTCTTGATAAAAGGCATAAAGACAAACGCAGGGCCAGAGCTGCAGCAATGAATATAATCCCCACTACAACTGGAGCTGCGAAGGCGGTGGAACAAGTTCTACCAAATTTAAAAGGGAAGGTTCATGGCATGGCCTTCAGGGTACCCACAGCAACCGTATCGGTTACAGATTTTGTCGCGACTCTAAAGAAAAGAGCCACAGCCGAAGAAATTAACCAGGCATACCTAGAGGTATCCCAGAACAGCCTTAATGGTATCCTCCAGTATTCCAATGAGCCTTTGGTAAGCTCTGACTATCGCGGGAGTAAATATAGTTGCACCATTGACGGCCTATCCACGATAACTCTAGACGACAATATGGCTAAAGTGGTCGGCTGGTACGATAATGAATGGGGATACAGTTGCAGGACAGTGGAATTGGCGAAGCTGGTCGGGAAAGCAGGGTTCTAGAAATAGGATCGTTGTTCTTAATTGAAGCTTACCAGTATGTAGGGTTATAATTTGTATAAGTGCATTCAGTTTGCATAACTGAAAACGGAGGCTATACATGGCAACAGAAATAAAACCTAACACTGGAACTTGGACAGTAAAGTCAGGGTTGGCCCAGATGTTGAAGGGTGGCGTGATTATGGATGTGGTCACACCAGACCAAGCAAAAATCGCAGAAGATGCTGGCGCAGTGGCGGTTATGGCGCTAGAAAGAGTCCCTTCCGATATCAGGGCCGACGGTGGTGTGGCAAGAATGTCAGACCCACAAATGATCTCTGAGATAATTGAGGCAGTGACCATCCCTGTAATGGCCAAAGCGAGGATCGGTCATTTCGTAGAAGCCCAGATTTTGGAAGCTCTTGGAACTGATTACATCGACGAATCCGAAGTTTTAACTCCAGCGGATGAAAACAATCACATCAATAAACATGACTTTTCGGTACCCTTCGTGTGTGGTGCCAGGGACTTAGGGGAGGCGCTCAGAAGAATAGGCGAAGGTGCCGCTATGATTAGAACGAAGGGAGAAGCCGGTTCGGGGAATATCGTAGAGGCGGTCCGACATGCGAGGAAAGTTTTGGGACAAATTAGTCACATTAGAGGTATGGAATCAGACGAACTCATGGCCACAGCCCGAGATTTGAAGGCTCCTTATGAATTAGTAAAAGGCATCCACCAAACCGGGGCTTTACCCGTTGTGAACTTCGCAGCTGGCGGGATTTCTACTCCGGCGGATGCTGCATTGATGATGCAAATTGGTGTAGACGGTGTCTTTGTGGGATCTGGAATATTTAAGTCAGAAACTCCTCAAATTATGGCTAATGCAATAGTCAAAGCCACGACACATTACAAAGATCCAGAAATGCTTGCTTCCGTCTCCAAAGGATTAGGCGCATCCATGCCAGGAATTGATGTTAGAACTTTGCCTGAATCAGAGCAGTTTGCTACTAGGGGCTGGTAAATTTGGCACCTATAGGCGTCTTGGCAATACAAGGCGACTTTCTAGAACATAGAAATATGCTAGATTCTATTGGAATTGAATCTGTGGAAGTCCGGTTGCCTGAACAATTAGAAAATATCGATGGATTAATCATCCCTGGCGGAGAAAGTACGACCATAGTGCAGTTGATAGATATCTATGAAATGCGACAGCCTTTGGTCGAAAAAGTAAGGAAAGGACTAGCTGTATGGGGTACCTGTGCAGGTATGATAGTCATAGCAAAGCACTTAAAGGATAAACGTCCTAACCCATTGGGGTTGATGGATATCGAGGTCAGCCGCAACGCGTTTGGCAGACAAATTGATAGTTTTGAGACAAACTTGGATATCAACGGAATGGACGGACCCCCTATGCACGCCATTTTCATTCGGGCGCCTCTAGTAACTGAGATAGGGAATGGGGTCGAAATATTAGCCGAAGTAGATCAAGGAAAACCAGTTGCAGTAAAACAAAACAGAATTCTTGCTACCTCATTTCACCCTGAACTAACTGAAGATCCCAGAATGCACACCATGTTCGCAAATATCGCTCATTCAATGCAATAAAACTTGGGAGGACCACGGCAAAAGTGATCCGAGAGACAGATATAGATCTAAACGTCCTTGTGGACGTGATTCCTGAAAGATTCAGGTCAGAGTTATTGGCCCAGGAAAATGTGGAGGAATTACTGGAAGTGGTCCTAGATTTAGGAAGGCAACCGGAAGCAAGGTTCTTGGGTCAGAACAAACTGCTAGAAATCGATGAAGTCACCAAAGACGATCTGGAATACTCGATTAGTAAGATCGGAATGTTCGGTGTTGATAATAGAGCAGGCATAGAACGCACCCTTCATCGTATATCTGCTATTCGAAACCGTAGCGGCAAGGTAGTAGGTATAACATTCAGGGTGGGAAGAGCAGTCTATGGAACCATCAAAATAATAGAAGACTTAGTATTGTCCGGGGAAAGTGTCCTACTTCTCGGAAAACCTGGGGTAGGAAAGACAACGATGCTCAGAGAGGTAGCTAGAGTTTTGGCAGACGATGCAGAAAAAAGAGTGATAGTGGTGGATACCTCCAATGAAATTGCCGGAGATGGAGATATCCCACATAAAGCCATCGGAAGAGCCAGAAGAATGCAGGTACCGTATCCGACTAAACAACATGACGTGATGATTGAGGCTGTGGAGAACCACATGCCAGAGGTCATAGTTATAGATGAAATCGGCACCGAATTGGAGGCCAATGCCGCCAGAACCATTGCAGAACGAGGGGTTCAACTGGTAGCTACCGCTCACGGTAATAGTCTTGAAAATTTGATTATGAATCCCACGTTGTCAGACCTAGTCGGTGGAATTCAAACCGTCACACTTGGAGATATTGAGGCTAGAAGAAGGAGAACCCAAAAAACTGTATTAGAAAGAAATGCCCCTCCTACTTTTGAAAAATTAGTGGAGATACAGGGTTGGAACCTAGTAACAGTACATTCCGATGTAGCCTCCACTGTGGATAAAATGTTGCGCAAACAAACCATAAATTCTGAAGTGAGAGCAGTGGAAGAAAATGGCCACATAAGGAAGCACACAAGTTCCTCCAAATCTGGTGAAGGCAACCAAAGTCTCGATTTTCCAAATGAGCATGTTGAGCCATATCGTAGAACCAACAATACATTCCCAACCGAAACTGCAAAATTAACCCCAATAATGCCCTACGGTGTTAACAAAAGCAGATTTGATCAAGTCATCAGGTCTATGAATGCGCCTATCACATTAGTCGCTGACATAAACAAAGCAGAGATGCTTGTGACAACCAAGAATTACCATAGGAGAGGAACTCAAGCATTGAAAAGTGCCGAAAAAATGGGCAAACCAGTGTTTGTACTCAGAAAAAATACAGTTCAGCAAATTGAGCAATTTGTAAAAGCAGTTACAAAAAATGATACAGGACCTATGATTTCAGAATCGGAAAAATCATTAGCCCTATTGGAGGCTACGCAGGCATCACAAAGGATCTCCAATGGGGAACCAGAAATCCTGTTAAGACCGCAAAACTCTTTTGTGAGAAGGCTTCAGCATCAAATAGCCACAGAATATGGACTGGAATCCATCAGTGAGGGAAAGGAACCCCGTAGATCAGTACTTATACATAACGATACTAATGAATACTAAAAACACCTTCATCGTACTAGAAGGAGTTGAAGGAAGTGGGAAAAGTACTCAGTCGCAGGTTCTTTCGCAAAAACTCTCCTCCGAAGGTATTTCCAACTTATTGGTTAGAGAACCCGGAAGCACAAACACCGGTGAAAAAATAAGAGCTCTCATATTGGAAGGGTGCGAACTGAATCCTCTTACAGAATTGTTTCTTTTTTCAGCTGCTCGGTCAGAACTTATTCAAAATGAAATAATTCCCGCTCTTGATTCCAACACAGTAGTCGTCTGCGACAGGTATATTTACTCATCTTTCGCATATCAAGGCTATGCGAAAGGACTAAACTTAGACACAGTGGCCAAGGTCAATTCCATTGCAACCTCTCACATAAGCCCTGATTTAGTGTTTTTATTGGACATAAACCCAGAAGTCTCTTTTAAAAGGACAAAAGCAAATCCTAGAGATAGGTTTGAGAAAGAGTCTATATCCTTTCATAACAGTGTACGAAAAGGTTATCTGTGCCTAGCTGAGTCAAGTCAGAATACTTGGCACATAATAGATGCCGAGAAACCGAGTGAAATCATCAGTGAAATAATTTGGCAGAAAGTAATTACTTTACTTACATGACTTACATTTTCTGATTTTCAAAAATAGCCAGTGGGTTACTTTCAACCATTTGAGTTGCCTTATATGAGCCGATAATTTGTTTTGCAAATTTAAATCCCAAATCCATGTCATAGCAACGCTGACCTTCTGCCATATGGGTGTCGGACGCGATGACGTGAATTAATCCTTCCGTCATCATATCTACCGAGGCTCTTTGTGCTTTGTCGCCAAACTTACCATACAAACTGCTTGCCGTTAACTGAGATTTACATCCCATCCGCACAAGTTCCCCTAACAACTCTCGTTCATCTTCAAAAAGGCGCATCCTCTCAGGATGGGCCAAGACCGGAATTAAACCAGACTCCAATAAATCAGCAATGACTCGTTCTATATATGAAGGACGGTCTTTCCAGGGCATTTCAACCAATATATATACGCTGTTATTTAATGTGAGGGCCCTACCATTTTCAATCTCTTGAATCAAATCTAAGTCAACATGATTTTCCATGCCTAATTTAACGGCAATATCGGCTTTCTTCTGAGTAAGGTTTCCATTTATATTGGAGACTAGATCTTTTATTAGATGCACGGAATGGTTCTCAGTTACATCTTTCCTGTGCGGCGTCGCGATGATCATTTTAGTGTTTTGGCTTTGCGCTACTTCGCATATCTGAATGGACTCTAGAAAATCTCCTGGACCATCATCAACACCAGGTAATAAATGGTTATGTATATCGTACATATCGATCATATTATTATGCTACACCTTTCAAATACTTTTCTCTTACTCTGATAAAATCCTCCCAAATAAACTTTTTTTACTGTGAAATGATTAAATTTGACAATTTCTCAACTGCCCATCAGAAAAAAATCGTAGAATTCATAAATTCAGTCAACGATTCTTTTAACTCTCCAAAAAAGTTAACGGATGCTTTCTTCGTGCAAACGATTAACGTACCCCCGTCAAACCCAGAAACAAACTGTTATATTGCCTCTGCAAACCACGATATTTTTGGCTTCCTTCAAATAGTCGAAGAACCACCCGTAAAGCGAATAGTCGGGCTTCAAACCATTCGTGAAGGTGGCAATTTTGCTGAAATATTTCAAAATTTCATGGCCATTGCCGTTAAACATGGAACCCTATCGAATGCAAAAGTAATCCATTTCCAAATTTCCCAGAATGACCATGAATCAAAAAAGATTTTAGAATCTTCAGGTTGGCACAAAATCAAAACGTACTGGAATCTCAGGTTCGAGGAACCACATTTAGAAGATTTAGTTCTACCTGATGATTATTCTCTTCGCCACTTTGTTAAAGGAAGAGATGAAGATACTCTTACTGATTTACAGAATCAATCATTCGGAAACCACTGGGGGTTTTCTCCTAACGACATAGAACAAATTCGATACCGTACCCAAATGGAAAGGACTGATGAAAAAGGCATTATATTTATAGAGAAAAATGGGGAAATAGCTGGGTACAACTGGACCATGGAAGCACACAATGGTCCTTCGTCGGTAGGATGGGTTGCAATGACCGGAGTTCATCCAAATTATCGGGGTTTGAGTCTAGGCAGAGCAGTCGTTTTGGCAGGCATGCATTACCTCAAATCAAAAAATATATCAGAAATAGAACTTGAAGTGGATTCTGAAAATATACCTGCCACTAAACTATACAGCAGCATAGGCTTTAAAAAAATAAACCAGACTCACTGGTATGAGAAAAATCTGTAGGTTCAGATAGCCTGCGTACTTGTCCAACCTGAAATAACTTCACCATACAAATTAGCGGCCTTTTTCGAGCTAGCATTCCAACTTAGAGAGTAAGCTTTCTTTATCGCCTCTTTTGACATAAAACTATGCAAATCTTTATTTTTAAGTAACACTTCTATCTGGGTTGCAAAGGCCTCCGGACACCTCCAGGGTATGAGATATCCCGTGGAACCATGCTCAACAATTGACGGAATCCCACCAACCCGAGATGCTACGACCGGGGTCCCACATGCCATAGCTTCAATGGCAACGAAACCCAAACTTTCATAATGGGAAGGTAAAACAAAAACATCGGCTGCAGAGTAATAGGTCGCCAGAGTATCATGAGCAACAGCACCCGTGAAAATCACTTTATCATCTAGTCTCATTTCAAGGACCAACGATTTAATGAACTGATAATATTCGTTGCTCTTTTCGTTACCACCAACAATATAAAGGGTAGTATCCCCAACCGAAGATATCATTGGTAATGCCTTAACTAGCACATCAAGTCCCTTTATCGGATCGATACGACCAACAAATAGAACCACGTTGTTTTGCCCGGGGATATTTAATTGATATCTTGACGCATTTTTGTCAGACTGGTAAAACATTTCCAAATCCACCCCAGGTGGAACAACAGAAATCTTGTTGGTAAATGACCCGTACAGCTGGTCAATGTCCTGGACTTCTTTTTGGGTCAACACTAGAATTTTATCGCTTCTGCACATCAACTTATATTCAGAAGCACTCCTTGATATATGTTCGTCCCCACCAGTGAGAGCTTTCAATTTAGTCTTTGCTAGAGTATGAAAGGTAATTACATGCGGAATTTTCCATGACTCAGACAGCAAATCGCCAGCCAGCCCTGAAAGCCAATAATGGCTATGCAAAATGTCTAAATAAAAATCCTCATTTTCCATATAAATTTGAATGTTCCTGGAAAATTCGAAAACTAGATTAATAAGCTCATTTTTGGGAGCCTCTGCAGGCCCAGCACTTATATGAACAAGCTTGGATCTGATCCCTAAGGGCATATCGGAATCTTCAGAATGTTCATGGTTGCGAGTAAAAACATAAACAGTGTGGCCTAGTGAATCCAACTTGGCTGCAAGATTAAGAAGGTATACATTCATACCACCAGCATCTTTTTTGCCAAGATCAGCCATTGGACAAGTGTGGAAACTCAACAATCCTATCTTCAATTCACCCCCTTCACTAGCGACTCACTACCAAATCAAAAACCGACCGATCGCTTGCACCCAAATGATATTTGTAACGCTCTGTGCCTCTCAGAAAATTGTATTCTTTTACATCAAGTTTAATGGCTTCTTGGATCGTGAAAACTTTATTAAGCAACCCGACACTCAGTGCAGATTTTTCAGGATCATAGCCACTGTTGTACAAAAGATAAGTGCCTTCGTATGAGAAACATATACAAGCCGCCACTTTGGCCCCATCTACTTCCATGAAAAACAATTTATATTGATCCGTGGCCGAAAATTGTAAAGCTAAATCGGTAAAAAATTCCTTGTTTTGAACTGTTAGAAAAGCACCTTTATCATCGCTGCTCAAAGCCATTAAACGGAAAAAATCCTCCATGTTTTTTTCAACCGAATTTTGGGTTATTTGAACAGTATACTGTTCAAAGTCCGTATTGGATTCAAGTCTCCTAAGCTTACGCCTCAACTCGTGGCGGTCTTTCTTTCTCAGTCCAGCGAGGTAGTCATCCCAGGAGTCAGGTAATTCCATACAAGGGGTAGTATCCGATTCATGCAAATCAACTTCAAATCCATCAAGCTTGGCAATGTCAGGAAGATATTTAAGTGTGGGGGAATCTTCTGGTATGGATTCAAGACGTAGAGTTTTCCAATCCATGGATTTCAAGCGGTCCCATGCTATTGAGAAAAATTCTTTTCCATGACCTTTTAGTACCGGGAAATCCATGTAGTCAGACAAATTAGAGTCGCCTATAAATGTCGTCTCTTCACCCTCACACAGTAAGGGAATTACCCCAATCGCCTCTTTACTCGATGTAACTATCTCAATTAGGGGAGTGGAATTATATTTAAACCTTTTCCACCAAGTAGCTTGCCACTCAGGGGTAATAAAAATGGTGTTTAAGTAGCAATTAGGAAGCATGTGTGACCAAGCTTTTTCAAGCTGGTCAACGTTTTCAAAATAACTCATTTCCCCTCTTACGATTTAGATAAACGTATAGTTTTTATCAATTGTTTAACCTCCTGCCTCCCCCCTCTTTGCGCAGATGTAACTATCTTGCTATCAGTTTTCTTGACACCTCGCAAAGTCATGCACGTATGCACTGCAGACATAAAAACGTAACTTGCACTGGCGTCCAGACATCGATAAACACTATCTGCTATTTGAGTCGTTAGCCTTTCTTGAATTTGAGGCCTTTTAGCCAACACATCAATCAATCGAGAAACTTTACTTGCTCCAATCACCCTGCCTTTTGGTACATAAGCTACATGAGCGTAACCATAAAATGGCAATAAATGATGCTCGCAAATTGAATTGAACGAAATATCTGTAACAGCTACAGGCTCAGTATGATTTTCCTCAAAAAAAACGCTTAGTACTTCTTCAGGGTCAGATCGCAACCCGGAAAATATGTCACGATACCATTCCACTACCCTATTTGGTGTATCTACCAGACCTTCCCTTTCTGGGTTCTCCCCTATTGAAACCAAAATTTCATGGACAGCAGATCTAATCCTATCAGAATCGAAAGCCTCTCCTGACTTAGCAGAGTGCACCGATTCATTCATGATAAAGTAAGAGCCTCCTCCACTGATTCGATTTTAGCAGGGTATTCATTTAGAGAAGCTGGTTTTATTTCATTTGCCACATCTGGGTCTTTAAGACCGTTCCCGGTGATAACACATACAATGGTTTTGCCTTCAAAAGATTCGCCTGAATTAACCCTCTTTAATAAACCTGCCAGTGACGCAGCAGAAGCCGGTTCGCAAAAAACGCCTTCATCAGATGCTAACCTGCGATATGTATCGAGAATTTCCTCATCATCAACCTTATCAATAAACCCCTTCGATTCATCTCGAACTTTCAAAGCTAATTCCCAACTGGCTGGGTTACCGATCCGTATAGCAGATGCTACTGTACGAGGTTCCTCTACAATAGCCCCGTCAACTATCGGGGCAGCCCCAGATGCTTGGTACCCGTTCATCACAGGCAATTTACCTGAAAGTCCACTTTCAAGAGCTTCCTTAAAGCCTTTCCAGTATGCTGTGATATTACCAGCGTTGCCAACTGGTATAAAGAGATGGTCAGGTGCCATCCCGAGTTCTTCGACAATTTCAAAAGAAGCAGTTTTTTGGCCTTCTATACGGTTAGGGTTTAGTGAATTTACAAGCTCCACTGGATGCCTTTCACACAACTCACGAGCAATTTCCAGGGCTTTATCAAAATTACCGTCAATCATTGCTATATGTGCACCATATGCAACCGCTTGAGCTAGTTTACCTCTGGCCACATTTCCCTTTGGAACGATCAAGGTGGTTCTAAGTCCCAAATAGGCTCCATAGGCAGCCGCAGAGGCACTAGTATTACCTGTGGAGGCACAGGCTATCGAACTGATACCTTTTTCGACGGCTTTGGCTACTGCCAATACCATACCCCTGTCTTTAAATGAGCCAGTCGGGTTGCAACCTTCAAGTTTAAAAAATAGCGATTTACAACCTATCTCATCCACTATATTTCTAGATTTAACCAGAGGGGTGTTTCCTTCCCCTAGAGAAAAAACAGGAGTCTCGGAATTAATAGGAAGGAATTTTTTATAAGTTTCGATGATACCTTTGCCCATTTTAAAAGGCCGTCACGTTCCTTCGATGTACATTTCTTTTCTGCATATTCTAGGCATGTTCAATCCCTTCAAATACTCTACAGTAGCAATACTTCTCTAGCAACACTATGGAGACAAGGTGATTTATTATAAGACTAACGAAATTCAAAAGGCTTACCCGTTTTAATTTTTGATCCACGGTGAATTAACATTAAGGCAATATCTTTTCTAGACATTGATTGAGGAGTAACAAATGAAGTTACAGAACATTGACTCAGAAATATCTGATGCCATCGAAAATGAAAAAAGACGTCAGCAGGAGAATATCAACCTAATAGCATCAGAAAATTACGCAAGCACAGCTGTGCTTGAAGCCCAGGGTTCTATATTCACAAATAAATATGCGGAGGGTTACCCAGGAAGGAGGTACTACGGCGGATGTGAATACGTTGATGTAGTGGAACAACTGGCGATAGACAGAGCAAGATCTTTATTCCATGCCGACTATGCTAATGTACAACCTCATAGTGGCGCGCAGGCCAATATGGCTGCGTATTTTGCATCTTTGCAACCTGGTGACACTGTGATGGGTATGGGATTAGATCATGGAGGGCATTTGACCCACGGCAGCCAAGTGAATTTCTCTGCGAAACTTTATAATTTCGTCCCTTATGAGGTGGACCGAGAACTTGAGACTATAGATTTTCTAGAAGTCAGCAAAATAGCAAAAGAATGCAAGCCCAAACTGATAGTAGCGGGTGCTTCAGCCTACACCAGAACCATCAATTTTGAAAAATTTAGGGAAATAGCTGATTCTGTAAATGCAAAACTTATGGTTGACATGGCTCATATTTCGGGTCTTGTTGCAGCAGGAATTCACCCTTCCCCAGTAGAAAGCGCTGATATCGTTACATCCACCACTCATAAAACTTTAAGAGGTCCCAGAGGCGGGTTCATTTTGGGTAAAAGTGAAATGGGTAAAGCCTTAAACAGTGCTGTCTTCCCGAATATGCAGGGTGGACCTCTCGAACACACCATCGCTGCAAAAGCCGTTGCCTTTAAGGAAGCCGCAATGGATGAATTCGTGCAATACCAAGAGCAGGTAGTTGCTAATGCGAAGGCATTAGCAGAAACCTTACACGAAGGTGGCTTGCGTTTGGTTTCTGGAGGAACCGATAATCACATGACACTGGTTGACGTGACTCCAATAGGAATATCTGGAAAACAAGCTGAAGAATCGCTAGGTAAAGCAAACATCGTAATTAATAGGAATGCTATTCCATTTGATACAAAACCACCAAGACAGGCTAGTGGCATTAGACTCGGTACCCCTGCCGTCACAAGTAGAGGAATGAAAATACGTGAGGCAACTACTGTAGGTAAGCTAATCCTAAAGGTTCTCACCAATATTGAGGACCCATCGGTGGAGGAAAAAGTCAAGCAAGAGATTCTGGAACTAACTTCCCGTTTTCCTGTCCCGGGCATCAACAGCTAGCCTAGATAAGGTTAGCCAGTAATACAATTAAAGGCAACTTAAGATCCCCAAGGGGTGATTGCTTCCTTAAGAGCTTTATACCCCTCTAAAAAGCCAGGTCTGTTTTCTCCGTAGATCCCATCAAAAACGTCTAATGAGGAATCTAACCAGTTTCTCAATTCGGAATTCCCAGGATTGGCATCTATATATGCGTCCCGCATTAGCACAAAATGGATGCGCGGATCATATGGTCTCTTCGTCCCACCCAAAGATTCATCTCCGTCTAGGAGCCTAAGTAGCATTGCATCGGCGGAGCCAAGTGTTTGTTCATGTATTGGCGGGCCATCCATCCTATGCATAACTGAGGTCATGTCCCTGCCGTTACCAGTGGTGTATCCCATTTCAGACCAAGCATCCCACATATTTACATTTTTACCAACGTGCTGTACTACCTTATCTCCAAAGGCCCGTAAAGGGTCTGAAATATCTGCGAGAAGGTCAGTCAATCTATCCCCATCCAAGTCTGTAGCCAACACTATGGTATCTCGTTTTTCTATGAGATCCCAGATTAATAACCCATAATTGGTATCTGAAATATGTTGTTCGATCCTACCTCCCCAATTTTCCATGCCATCCTTAAAATTTGAAGGTAGCAATGAGATTATCCGGTCAATTCTTTCTTTATGTTCTTCATAGGGGTCAACCGCATATCTTCTTCCTACTTCAAATTTGGTGCCTTTTAGTAACCAAGAATGCAAGCCAGCATTAATGCCGTCTTCCATAGCCTGCGTAGGTTTCATTGCGACCCGACCTAGGTGACCGCTATCGTTTACCATCTTGAGAAAAAGTCGATTAGCATAGGCCATTTGAATACCTGGTGTATTCATTTCTGAATGGACAATTCCTGAGTCATCCACTACAAATTTATCCCTATCCTGTGAGTACGGTAGGCAAGGCATGCACCTGACAACAGTAATGGGGCCATACGGCCTAACATTGCAGTATACCCCTGCCTGAGTTCTAAGAGGGGCGTTAGCTGACTTTCCCATCACGACCACCTTATTGCCATTTCCGTCATTGACATAAGCGTCTCCTGCTGTGGACCATTTGACCGAGGTACATGGCATATTTCCAAACCAACCTAGGGAAGCTAATTTCGTATCATGCCTATATTGTGACCACATAGGGACGGCATAAAACGGCAAACCCAGTATGTCTACTGCAGCGATGGTCCCGAGGAGAGCATAGGCATCTGTTAAGGAATGGGCGACAGGATTCACCACGCCATCATGATTTCCACCTTGCCACACAACTGCGTCTGAATACCCCTCTGGCCTTACTTCAGATGGCTCGAACAATCCGGACAAAAGGTTAAGTAAATCGCCTCCATCGGCCTCTGTTCGCGCAATAGACAGTAAATCAATCATGAAAACACCTCTTTTATTTTTTTGTCAGGTTCATTGGATATTACCAGACTACTTTAAAGGATTCTCCGAATAGAGAAAATGTTTGAATTGCGCTTTACAGTTCATAAATTCGGAGGGGAAAGTACCTTGCATTTATCGGTGATTTAAAAAACTACAAGGAACACTTTCAAGTTACTCCATTCTGGAACCACCCCATGATCTAGATACACCAGCGGCGGTGGGTTCAACTCTCACATTAACTACAGCTGGCTTTCCACTAGAAAAAGCCCGATCTAAGGCAGGTTTGATCCCAGCAGGGTCCTCCACCTTCTCCCCATAGCCGTGCAGAGCTTCTGCCATACGATCAAACTCAGTGAATCCTAATTCGCGACCGGGTTTTCTCTTACCAGGGGTACGGGCAGTCCAACCTTCATTGTTACTTATCACAGTCACTACTGGCAGGTTGTGCCGTACTGCCGTATCAATTTCCATGGCGTTCATACCCATAGACCCGTCGCCGTGCAATACAAGAACTTGCTTGTCTGGTTTGGCTACTTTCGCACCAATCCCATATGGTAATCCCACCCCCATTGTCCCAGTCACACCGGAATTTAACCGATGACCAGGCAAATATGTCGATATAGATTGCCTTCCGAAATGCAAAATCTCGTTTCCGTCCACCGAGACGATGGCATCTCTGTCTAAAAATTCGTCTATTTCTTTACATAAGCGCAAAGGGTGTATAGGTGTCTGATCGGAATTGAGCAATGGGGCCGTTTGGGCCATTCTTTTTTCATTGGCTTCGCGTAACCCTACAATCCAAGGGGATTCCAGTGCACCAGAAAAATCCGGACTCCTTTGTTGGGCTAATTCCAATAATTGGGCCATGACTGCCTTGGCATCTCCAAAAATACCCATTTCTATATCCCGATTATGGCCAAGCTCAGCTTCATTAATATCTATCTGTATGATCTTTGCATTCGGTGCAAAACGTTGCCCATAATTCATCATCCAATTCATTCGGGTCCCAACCACTAACACAACATCTGATTCTCTCATCGCAGTGGAGCGTGCTCCTTGAAACGAAACAGCATGGTCTTCCGGAACTAAACCTCTCGACATCGGAGCTGTGTAAAAGGGAATACTAGTTACGTCCACAAACTTTTCTAATTCTGGAGCCGCGCCAGAAAAAAAAGCACCCCCACCAGCAAATAGCAACGGCCTTTCCGCGTTGGCAATAAGTGCCATAGCCCTTTCAATATCTCCGAAAGCAGCCACTGGTCTAGTCCGCTTGAGTGCCCTTGAAGGTGTTGGTACCGATTCCTCTTCCACCTCCTCGTAAAGTACATCTCCGCCGCAATCGATATATACGGGCCCCGGCCTACCACTCTGAGCCTGTCGGTATGCAGTACTCACGACTTCCGGAAATCTAGAAGCCATAGTGGGTCTGTGCCAATATTTGCACAACGGTTGCATTATGCCTACCTGATCTACTTCCTGGAAAGTATCTCTTCCTATTTCATGCACTGCACTGGCCCCACCCAAAATAACCATGGGGGCACAGTCAATAGATGCGGTATATACCCCTGTCAATAAATTTAAAGTACCAGGTCCAGAAGCAGCCATTACCACACTAGGTTTTCCTGTGACACGAGAGTATGCGTGGGCAGCCATAGCAGCGGCCTGTTCATGCCGAAAGTCTATGGTTCTAATGCCTACATCCTGACACTCCATAATCGTATCGAAATTTGGTCCCCCCATTAGGTAAAAGAGCGTATCAACCCCTTCTTCCTTCAAGGTCCTAGCAATAAGATAATTACCGCTTACTTTCGCCATGTGAAACGTCTCCTGAAAATCGGATTGAACTTTGTTGACGGAGCCAAGGTTATCACAGACCCTAAAAAAGCCACCAAGCTAATAAAACTTCAGCAATTTTGAAATCTCGTTAGGGCGTTTGCAGCGGCTTCCATTTCAGCCTTATTTATACTAGTGCCCACCCCCGTACCCATAACTTTATCCTCAACCCTCACTTCAACAACAAATGTGGGATCATGATCAGGTCCATCTTTAGAAATCAACTTGTAATACGGTGTGAATGATGTTTTTGACTGAACTAAGGTTTGTAGATCTGTTTTAGAATCATTATGGCTTTTCACCCCTCTAATATCAGGTGATTCAATATTCAGATTTTGCAAAATAAATTGACTGGCAGCCGAATATCCTCTATCCAGAAACAGTGCTCCAACCAGAGCCTCGAAGGCGTTGGCCAAATTGGATTCCTTATTCCTGCCTCCTGAGGCTTCTTCACCCTTGCCCAATAGCAGATGATTTCCCAGACCCAACTCTCTTGCGACCTTTGCCAACGACACACCATTCACTATATTTGATCGCAGTTTGGTCAAATCTCCTTCAGTGAAATCCGGGTATTTTTCATACAAGGACTGAGCTATCACAGCATCAATGACTGCATCACCCAAAAATTCAAGCCGCTCATTAGATTGACAGTCGTGATTATTAGACTCGTTAACCCAGGAGGAATGCGTAAGGCTCAGATGGAATAGATGTTTATCTATAAAACTATGTTCGACCTTCACCAACATTTAGAAATTTGTCCAAATATGGCTACACCGCCCCTTTGGGCCAAGGGGGCTGTGGTCGCTTCACTTCTCCTATGTATGGCCTACTTTCAAACAATCCTAGAAAATGTTTAAAGGCATCCACAGACTCCTCTGCTGGAGGAATAAAGGTTTTTAGGTAGGCGGATTGGCCGTTACCAAATATGAAGGTAGGAGTCCCGAAAGCTCCGTGTACCTCGACCGCCTCGGTATGATCGTTTGCAATTATATCTACAAGTTTTGGGTCTTTCATATCAGATTTAAATTGCTCCGCGTCCAAACCGCATTCTTCTGCCAACCGAATGAAAAAAGAATCGTCGTTCAATGGGGCTCTTGACCCACCATGTCTTTCAGTAAGCAAAGCCAAGAAAAATTTATCAAAAAGCTCCACCCCTTGCCTCTTGGCCGCCTCCCCTGCTATCGATGCCATCAAAGACCTGGTAGAAGTGTAGTCTTCTTCTTGCCAAACCCTCCAATCTCCAGGATCTTTCGCGTTGATCTGTTGTAAGGAAAAATTCCTCCAATTCAACTTTAGATCCTCCCCGTAGTGTCCTTTTACTTCATCCAGCCACACGGCTGCATTGTAAACATAGGGTCAAGCAAAATCGAAAAATATATCAAATTCCATCTTATTCATAACTGTCTCCAATCCTTGTAAGTCCACTCCCGTTAGTTTACCTTAAACCGGCTGAAATGATACAACTTGGCCTTAATACTGAGGTGTCTGACCTAACAACACTAGTTGGTTGTTACATTTTGTTAACATTGACGCAATAACAACGTAACAGCGCAATAAGATAATCATAAGGTACTAGGCTGTGCTCATTGTTATATAAAATGAGCGAATAGAGAAAAATGGAGGATTGCTAATATGGCAAACGAATCAGCAGAATTACTTAAGTTAATGAAAGACAACGGGTGCGACATACTGGACCTAAAGTTCACTGATTTACCTGGGTCGTGGCAACATTTCTCTGTTCCCATAAGTGAGGTAGATGATTCATTAGTGAACAATGGCGTAGGGTTTGACGGATCAAGTATCAGGGGATTCCAATCAATTGACAAATCCGATATGTTGATAGTCCCTGACGCCCCCACAGCGAAGGTAGACCCGTTCTTTAAGGGCACAGTGACCTGCATTGCAGATATCAAAGACCCGGTTTCAGGTGAAAACTACACCAGAGATCCGAGAAATGTGGCGAAGAAAGCCGAAGCGTACCTAAAAAGTACTGGGATTGGCGATGATTCCTTCTGGGGACCAGAAGTAGAGTTTTTCATATTTGACTCAGTAAGATTCGGATATGAGTCAAACCATGGATTTCACGAGGTCAATTCTGATGAAGGAATATGGAACTCTGGAAGCGAGTACATGCTGGATGGAGAAACACTCAATAAAGGCAACAGGCCGAGATACAAAGGTGGCTATTTTCCAGTATCTCCGGTAGATACTGCGCAAGATCTAAGAAGTGAAATGGTAAGAAGCCTTGTAAACAATTTTGGTATGAGGATAGAGGCCCAACACCATGAAGTAGGTACTGGAGGTCAGGCCGAAATAGACATGCGGTTTGGCCCTCTGTTAGAAATTGCCGACAATGTGATGACATATAAATATGCAGTCCGTAATGTCGCCAAACAACATGGAAAGGTAGTGACTTTCATGCCCAAGCCGCTATTTAATGATAACGGGACAGGTATGCATGTCCACCAATCAATATGGAAAAATGGAGAACCTTTATTCGCAGGAAACGAATACGCCGGACTATCTCAAATGGCCCTCAACTATATCGGTGGTCTAATAAAACATGGAAAGGCCTTAATGGCATTGGCAGCCCCAACAACGAATTCCTACAGAAGGTTAACACCAGGGTTCGAAGCCCCAACAATTTTGGCGTTGTCAGCTAGAAACCGGTCAGCTGCATGCAGGATCCCAATGTATTTCAATGACCCTGGTGCAAAAAGAGTAGAATTCAGATCGGCAGACCCAACTTGTAATCCTTACCTTACGTTTGCTGCTATGTTGATGGCAGGACTCGACGGGATAGAGAACGGCTACAGCCCAGGGGAGCCGCTTGAACAAGACCTTTTTGAGCTGTCTGCTGAAGAAACAGCAGCTTTCCCTCAAGTGCCGGGAAGTCTTGATGAGGCTCTTAAAGCTTTACAGGATGACCATGAATTTTTACTCAAGGGCGGGGTATTCACAGAAGATGTCATTGAAAATTGGATAAGTTTTAAGACTGAAAATGATGTTGACCCAGTGAGGTTGCGACCGCATCCATATGAATTCCACCTTTCATTTGATGCGTAATTGACCCAGTTATTCTAAAATGCGTCACTCTTTTCCTGGAGCGGCGCATTTGTATTTTTGCCGGTGTCCACGAGTGAAATTTGTTTGACACTTTTTTCACAAATGATTACTCTTTAATGCCTATATTTTCCTTAATTACAAGAATAAATAGAAGACATCAAACCCCTCCTAAAAGGATTTCCCAATGTTGGAAAGAAACAGTGAGGCAGTTGAATACGTTCTCCGAGAAGCCAGAGAAAACGACGTAAAGTTCATACGGCTCTGGTTTCCCGACATATTGGGAAATATTAAAGGGTTTGCTATCACGGTGGAAGAGTTAGAGAATGCCCTTACGAGAGGCATGGGGTTTGATGGATCTGCAATTGAAGGATATGCCCGGGCAGATGAAAGAGACCTATATGCCCTACCCGACCCGACCACTTTTAGTCTTTTACCTTGGAGACCCAAAACAAATGCCGTCGCCAAGATGTTTTGCGACATCATCACCCCGGATGATAGGGAATTTGAAGGAGACCCTCGGGCCGTTCTCAAAAAAACACTTGGCCGAGCATCGGAGAAAGGTTATACCTACTATGTTTCTCCTGAACTTGAGTATTTTTACTTCAAGGATTCAACCTCAACGGTAGGGTTAGATGACAGTGGTTACTTTGATCAAAATTCTGCTGACGTAGGCACAGATTTAAGACGAGATACGGTTCTAACGTTAGAAGAACTAGGTATACCAGTAGAATCGAGCCACCACGAATCAGCACCAAGCCAACATGAGATAGACTTGCGACATACTGATGCTCTAACAATGGCTGATTCTGTCATGACATATAGGTTGGTCGTAAAAGAGATAGCAATGAGCAAAGGGTATCACGCTTCTTTTATGCCTAAGCCGGTAGCTGAAATTAATGGCAACGGAATGCATACCCATATGTCCCTCTTTAAAGGGGATGAAAATGTGTTCTATGGAGAGGAAGATGAGACTCACCTATCAAACATAGCAAAACATTTCTGCGCCGGACTTATGAAGCACGCCAGAGAAATAACTCTGGTAACGAACCAGTGGGTCAATTCTTACAAAAGGTTGGTTCCAGCATATGAGGCACCAACTTACATAACATGGGCGGAGGTCAACAGATCGGATTTAATAAGAATTCCCTCCTTTAAACCCGATCGAAAATCCTCTAGAAGAATTGAGTATCGAGCACCCGACCCATCCTGTAACCCGTATCTGGCCTTCAGTGTAATGCTTGCAGCTGGGTTGGAAGGCATCGACAATAAATATGAGATGCCCGCCTCGTTAACTAACAGCGTTCATGAGATGTCGGAAGAAGAAAGAACTTCTCTTGGGATAGAGTCTCTACCTGGAAATTTATGGGAAGCTATACAGGTTACCGAGGAGAGTGACCTGGTCAAAAAAACCTTGGGCGACAGTGTATTTAATAGTTTTATTGAGAACAAAAAAATAGAGTGGAACAGGTATTCTTCACAAATTTCAGCATATGAAGTAGAACGGTACCTACCCATTCTTTAATGAATATGCAAGACAATGCATTGGCAAATAGATGAAATCACAATATGAAAATACGAATTTAAAAAAATCCGTTAAACAAGGGCTTTACGACCCCATATTTGAGCATGATGCCTGCGGCGTTGGAATGGTTGCCAACATAAAAGGAAAGAAGTCTCATTCCATAGTTTCACAGGGATTAGAGGCTTTATCTAATTTGGCACATAGAGGGGCTTCAGGTGCTGATCCGGAGACAGGGGATGGTGCAGGAATTCTTATACAAATGCCTCATGATTTCTTTAAATCAGAACTATCATCGATGGGATGCAATCTACCCGACCCGGGCCAATACGGTGTGGGAATGGCCTTTTTACCATCTGACAAACATCAAACAGCGTCAAGTAGATCTCTGGTTGAGGAATGTGTTTCGAAACAAGGTTATGACCTTCTTGCATGGAGACAAGTTCCAATAGATCCAGAAAAAATAGGTGTGCTTGCAAACCGAGAGTGTCCTTCCATAACTCAATTTTTTGTTACTCCCAAAGAAAGGGCTCCTGAAAACATTGACAGGGATTTGTACCTCCTGAGAAGAACTATTGAGTCTTCGATCGAAGCAGCCGCTTTAGAAAGTGCTGACGATTTCTATATATGCTCATTGTCCTCGAGTACCATAGTTTATAAGGGCCTGCTAATGGCTGAACAGCTAGAAGATTTTTACAAAGATCTTACTGAATCTAGTCTCATCAGTTCATTTGCTCTCGTACATTCGAGATTTAGTACCAACACTTTAGGCAGTTGGAAACTAGCACATCCATACAGATTCATAATCCACAATGGTGAAATAAACACCGTCCGAGGCAACACCAATTGGATGTCAGCCAGAGAACAGGTTTTCGAATCAACAGATCCAGATCTAAATATAGGTAACTTGATTCCCGTTATTAAACCGGGTCAAAGTGACACTGCAGCTCTTGATAACGCACTGGAACTCCTTCTTGCCACCGGCAGAAGCATAGAACATTCAATGATGATGTTGATACCCGAGGCTTGGGGTGATCACATACCGATGGAACAATCGAAAAAAGATTTCTATGAATATCACTCAAGCATGATGGAAGCCTGGGACGGGCCCGCTCTTGTGATAGGAACGGATGGGATAAAAGTCTGCGCAGTATTAGACCGCAATGGCCTTAGGCCTTGCCGCTACTTAGTAACCACTGATGATGTGTTAGTAATGGCCTCTGAAACTGGCGTAATTGACGTCCCTCCTGAGAAAGTTCTTTATAAGGAGAGAATCTACCCTGGTCGGATGTTTTTATTAGACACAAAAAAAGGAGAGCTAGTCAACGACCGCGATTTGAAAGCGAGTTTAGCCGATTCCAAACCATATGGGGAATGGCTTTCTAATAATAGGATATTTCTAGAAGATTTACCCGAGCTGGTAAAGGCAACCGATGAAAAAATCATCGACATCAAAAAACAACAGAACACATTCGGATACACATTAGAAGATCTGAGAATGATTTTAGAGCCTATGGCGCTAAATGGGTATGAACCAACTGGTTCGATGGGCAACGATGTTCCTCTTGCCTTTCTTTCTGATCATAATCCAATATTGTTCAATTATTTCAAGCAGTTGTTCGCACAAGTCAGCAATCCCCCTCTGGATGCGATTAGAGAAGAGTTGGTGACTTCTTTAAGAGGGACTATAGGTGAAGAAAAAAACCTATTTTCCGAGACTCCAGAGCATTGCCGTCAGATCACTTTAAGACACCCGATAATTACAGATTTGGATCTCGCGCGTATCAAAAGCTCATCCCAAAAAAACCTGACAGCAAAAACCATATCTACATTGTTTGACCCTAGTGGCACAAGTGGTTTCAAAGATTCACTCAGCAGAATAAATAAGGAAGCATCAGAGGCTATAAAGGAAGGGCACTCGATACTGATACTGTCGGACAGGGGGGTAGATGAAACCCATGCTCCATTGCCAAGTCTTTTAGCAACCTCGGCTGTTCACCATCATTTAATTAGGAAAGGAGAAAGATCTAAAGCCGGAATAGTTGTGGAAACAGGTGAAGCGCGGGAAGTAGCCCATTTTGCTGCCCTAATAGGGTACGGCGCTGCGGCAATAAATCCATATCTAGCTTTTGCGACTATTCGAAATCAAATCTCTCTGAAAGAGTTCGAAACTAACATAGCTGCAGACAAAGCAATTCACAACTACCTGTCAGCATCTCACAAAGGCATTCTGAAGATAATGTCAAAAATGGGTATCTCAACCATCCAAAGCTACAGGGGAGCTCAAATTTTTGAGGCTGTAGGCTTGAATCAATCTATCATTGACGAATATTTCACTTGGACTCCATCCAGAATAGGCGGCATCGGAATTGAAGAAATAGGGAAGGAGTATATAAGTCGGCATAGTTTCGGTTTTGGAACTAAAAGAAATTCGGCTAATCTGGAAGTTTCCCAAGGTGGCCAATATCAGTGGAGGAGGGATGGCGAATATCATATGTGGAACCCAAACACAATTGCATCTCTTCAACATGCAGTAAGAGAAAACAGTTGGGACAGCTATGAACAATTTGCCGATTTCGTCGATCAAGAAACTAGACTATTAAGCACAATAAGGGGACTCCTTGATTTTAAGAAGCCCAATAATCCGATATCGATTAATGAAGTCGAGCCTGCTGAGAAAATTGTGAGGAGATTCGCGACAGGAGCTATATCTCTTGGCTCAATTAGCAGAGAAGCACATGAAACCATGGCAATAGCAATGAACCGGATACAGGCAAGAAGCAATACAGGGGAAGGTGGTGAGGATCACTCTAGATACACCTCAGACCCTAACGGGGATTCCAGAAACAGCGCAATCAAACAAGTGGCATCAGGAAGATTTGGCGTTACGATCAACTACCTGACCAGCGCAAAAGATATACAAATCAAAATGGCTCAAGGCTCTAAACCTGGGGAAGGTGGACAACTTCCTGGCCACAAAGTTGACGAATATATCGGCGGAGTGAGAAATTCAACTCCAGGTGTGGAACTTATATCGCCTCCACCACACCACGACATATACTCGATTGAAGATTTAGCCCAGTTAATACACGACCTTAAGAATGCTAATCCTGAAGCAAGAATTCATGTCAAACTAGTTGCAGAAGCTGGCGTCGGCACAATAGCAGCAGGGGTTTCTAAAGGGCACGGTGACGTAGTACTAATAAGCGGTGACACAGGAGGAACAGGAGCATCCCCAGAATCTTCTATCAAACATGCAGGTCTACCATGGGAATTAGGTGTGGCTGAAACACAACAAGTTTTGGTAATGAATGACCTTAGAGGGCGCATCGTGGTGCAAGCTGATGGACAAATTAAGACTGGCAGAGATGTCGCAATTGCCTGTTTATTAGGAGCAGAAGAATTTGGACTTGCCACCGGTCCATTGATCGCATTGGGCTGCATTATGCTAAGAAAATGCCATTTAAACACGTGTTCAGTAGGTATAGCGACACAAGACCCTGAATTGCGGGAGAAATTCGCAGGAAAGCCGGAACATGTAATAAATTACTTTTTCTTCATAGCTGAACAATTGAGAAAAATAATGGCCGATCTAGGAATCAAAAAAATGGATGACATGGTGGGGAGAACAGATCTGCTAGATAAAAGAAACCTAATCGAACATTGGAAAACAGAGGGAGTAGATTTTAGTCAGTTACTGCATATGCCGGATGTTCCAGAAGGGGTGGCAAGACATAAAATAATTGATCAAGACCACTCATTAGAAAAAGCTTTGGACAATGAGCTGATAAAGGACGCAACCGTTTCAATAGACACAGGAAAACCAATAACCATTACAAAGGATATCGACAATTCATACAGAACCGTAGGGACCACATTGAGTCACATGATTGCCAAAAAATACGGGGAGGATGGATTGCCGGAAGACACTATTTCATTAGATTTCAGTGGCTCTGGAGGACAAAGCTTTGCAGCCTTCCTAAGTAAAGGCGTTTCAATTGATCTGAAGGGTGATTCTAACGACTATTTTTGTAAGGGTTTGTCTGGTGGAAAGGTAATGATACGCCCGCATGAAAAATCCACTTTCACCCCTGAGGAGAACATAATTATTGGCAATGTGGCCTTGTATGGCGCGACAGGTGGACAAGTCTTCATTAGGGGCATTGCAGGTGAACGATTTGCGGTAAGGAACAGTGGTGCTGAGGCTGTTGTTGAAGGAGTTGGAGATCACGGCTGCGAGTATATGACAAGAGGCACAGTTGTCGTTCTCGGGCCAACAGGACGTAATTTTGCAGCCGGGATGAGTGGTGGAGAAGCCTATGTATTCGACGAAGAAGGCAATTTTGAATCCCTATGCAATAAAGGCCTCGTTAGTTTAGAGGAAGTCTCGGAAGAAAAAGATCTGAAACATCTAAGAAGGTTAATTGAATTGCATAAAAACCATACCGGAAGCAAAAATGCTGAAAGAATTCTGTCCGATTGGAACTCAATGATTAGTAAATTTGTGAAAGTCATGCCAGAGGACTATAAGCGGGTTTTGGTTGAAAGAGAGGCCCAGCAGGAAAAGAAGACAGTGAGTGCCAATGGGTAAGCCGACAGGATTTAAGGAATTTGGAAGATCAACCCCCAAGAGACAACCTGTGGGAGATAGGTTACAAAACTTCCATGAATTCTATACGGAATGGAATGACAAGGAAGCTCAGGAGCAAGGCAGCCGATGCATGAATTGTGCAGTTCCCTTCTGCATGAGTGGGTGTCCTTTAGGAAATTTGATCCCGGATTTTAATGATCTGGTTTATAAAAACCAGTGGGAAGGAGCCCTGAAAGAACTTCATTCTACGAATAACTTCCCAGAATTCACTGGAAGAATATGTCCTGCCCCCTGCGAAGCTTCATGTGTGCTAAATATAAACCAAGACCCAGTCACGATAGAGTATATTGAAAAAGCGATATCCGATAAAGGCTGGCAAGAAGACTGGATCAAACCCGAGCCACCCAAGGTTCGATCAGGAAAAAAAGTCGCCATAGTAGGATCTGGGCCGGCCGGTCTAGCAGCAGCTCAGCAGCTCAACCGGACAGGACATCATGTAACTGTCTATGAAAGATCACACAGAGTCGGCGGGCTACTGGCATTGGGTATTCCGGATTTTAAACTCGAAAAATACGTCATTGACCGCAGAATTGATCAAATGGAAAAGGAAGGTGTGGTATTTATTACCAACATTGAAATTGGAATAGATGTGCCAGCGTCCATACTAGCTGATGATTTTGATGTCCTTCTCTTGACCGGAGGATCAACCATACCAAGGAATCTGGAGATACCTGGAAGAGAATTAAAAGGGGTTCATTTTGCTATGGAATTCCTCACTCAGCAGAACAATGTTAACGCAGGTTTGCCGGTTGCAGAAAAAGAGCGAATTATGACAACAGAAAAAAAAGTCGTGATCTTGGGTGGTGGAGATACTGGATCAGACTGCCTTGGAACGTCTCACAGGCAAGGAGCCAGCCAAGTGCATCAGCTCGAACTCCTTCCAGAACCTCCCGAAGAACGAGGAGAAAACGACAGATGGCCTAACTGGCCTATGATTATTCGGACCTCATCTTCTCACGAAGAGGGAGGCCTAAGGGACTACAACATACTCACCAAGAAATTCACGGGGGAAAACGGAGTTTTAAAAAAACTCCACGGCGTCAGATTGGAATGGGGAGAACCCGACGAAAACGGCCGACCTCAAATGATCGAAGTTGGAGGTAGCGAATTTGAAATAGAAACAGATTATGTATTCCTAGCTTTAGGTTTTCTGCACCCTCAACATGAGGGTACAGTTAAAGAATTAGGATTAGATCTGGATCCACGTGGAAATGTGAAAACCGATTCCAACAAAATGACCAATACACCGGGCGTTTTCGCCGCAGGAGACATGTCTAGGGGTCAATCTCTGGTGGTGTGGGCGCTAGCTGAAGGCAGGGAAGCGGCACGTGGGATAGACGAATATTTAATGGGTGAAACTAGTCTTCCTAAGTCTGCCAGTTCGTACATCGGTTAGACTACGGTGTCTACCGTTAAGCTAGCTATATTACTTACTTTATACAACACGAGAATTTTGCGGCTATAATCAGGCCATAGGAAAAACAATAATTTAATTGGGGGATGGCTATGTCTAAACTTAAAGTGGCTATGATATCCAGGGGTAACCCTGAACCCGGTCTGGTCCAACAACAGCTAGAGGGAATTGATTGTGACTTCGACGTATATGTGTGCCAAAGCGAAGGTGAAACTATAGAAGCTGTAAAAGGAGTGGACGTAATAATCAACCAAGGTGTACCCATGCCAAGCACCGTAATGGACGAAATCGATTCAGCTCAGGGGATTGTTAGCTTCGGACACGGTTTCAACCATATTGATCATGAATCCGCGACCGACAACTCTGTAATGGTGATTAACACCGCCGGATTTTGTACTGAAGAGGTTTCAAATCATGCAATAATGTTTATTTTGTCTTGTGCTAAAAAATTAACAATGCTTAACGACTTAACCAAAAATGGTAAATGGGGTTTAGAAACGAGCTCTGTGACATCAAATATGGTTCCTATAACCGATCAAACACTTGGCTTAGTTTCTTTAGGGAATATAGGAAGGGCGGTGGCTAGAAAGGCGCAAGCTTTGGGTATGCATGTAATTGCATATGACCCATATGTACAACCTTGGATAGCAAAAGAATATCGTGTTGAGTTAGTTGGGTCCCTAAACGACCTTGCATCCAGATCTGATTTTGTCTCTATGCACACTCCTCTGAACAACCAAACGAGGCATCTAGTGGGAGCAGATTTTTTCAAGGCTATGAAGCCAACCGCCTATTTCATAAATACTTGCCGGGGCAGCACAGTAGACGAGGATGCCCTAATCAACGCCTTGAAAACCAAGGAATTTGCTGGGGCAGGATTAGATGTTTTTGATATCGAGCCGACCCCAACTGATAATCCATTATTTCAAATGGAGAATGTCATGGTGACCCCTCACTCAGCAGGCACTTCCAATAGGGCTGGTATAGCTGCTCAAATACAAGTCGGTCAGGAGGCAGCAAGGTTATTAAATGGGTCATGGCCGATGTCTTTGGTGAATCCTGAGGTTAGATCCAGCATCGGCGTTCGACCTCTGGCAACTAGAGGTTAAAATTCTCGAGTCGGCTGCCATTTCTGTTAACCCCCATATTGTTCGACCATATGGGCTTGACCGATTCTGACAGCCGGACATGAAATTGTACTAAGGGTGTTTTAGAAGGTCATTTTAAAGATTAGATTGTCTTAATTTGTACTCAGCACGGGGGCTATCCTCCATTAATAGTCTTAGCCCATATTCATACATCCACAAGAGTTTGTGACCATTTTGTGACCATAATTTATAGTGGAACCAAGAGGTTAATATGGCGACCCCGGCTAAATCCGAACTGGCGATCTCAGCCTTGACAGGGCCGTATGTTAAATCAATCTACTGTAATTACTAGTTTCCCGAAAAAATCTAGGCCCTCCATGTCTTCGTGGGCCTTCCTAACATCTTGTAAGGGATATTCTGAATCAACTACACCTTTTATTGTTCCTTGGCCAGCATGGTAGATGATTTGTTCCAAATCCTCACTCCGGCCCATAAACACTCCAAACATGGTCAAATGACCCGTGAACATGGCACCCATCTGTAGTTCAGCCTTGTACCCTGATGTAACCCCGCAGATCCCGTATCTCGCGCCTTTAGCAAGGCGCCTGTTAGCGGCATTCCAAATATCTGTTCCGACATGGTCGATTACAACATCAACACCCCGTCCTTGGGTTATATCCTTCAAACGCTCAGAAACATCTTCAGACTTATAGTTGATGACATGGTCAGCTCCGAGAGCAGAAGCTTTCTCAGCTTTTTCAACCGTACTAGTAGTCGCTATAACGGTAGATTTCGCTATGTTTTTTGCAACCTGAATTGCCGCGGTGCCAACACCACTAGAAGCCGAGGGAACCAGTGCTGTTTCCCAGGGTTTAAGCTGAGATCTTCTGATTAGTATATTCCAACTCGGCAAAAATACAGTTGGTAAGGAAGCCGCCTGTACGTGGCTTAGGTTATCTGGAATAGAAAAAGCATTGGTGGCTGGTACTACAACATATTCTGCATAACCTCCACTGATGGTCGATCCAACCATCCCTGCTGAAGCGCAATATTCGCTTTGGTTTGACTGACAATATCGGCACTGCATACAAGTGATTCTGGGATTCACAACGACTCTGTCTCCGGCAGATATTCTGGTTACTTTGGGCCCAATCTCGACAACTTCCCCAGACACATCTGCACCCAAAACATGAGGTTCAGTAAGATCCATTTTGGTGCCACGTACACCGGCTCTGGTGTAAACATCGAGTCTGTTGAGGGCACAGGCCTTCACTTTAATTTTTACCTCCCCTTCCCCTGGGGTTGGTTCCGGCAATTCTCCGAATTTAAATACCTCAGGGCCCCCGTGTTCTGTAAAATAAACAGCTTTCATTTAAAATTCCCCTTGCCAAAATCTTTTGGGAGTAAAAACAAATTCCTTTCCAAAGTCAGGAATGTTGCTATTCTTGACCACATTGTATCCTTACTAATAAGCCGTTGCTATCAACTAGTGTGGGCCCTTTATTTAACGGGGGGGACAAATAATGACAATAGATTGCCATACTCATATTCTCCCCCCAGACATTATAAGAAAAAAGGATCAGTATCTAAAAAAAGATGCCACCTTTGAAACATTATTTTCATCCAACAGTTCCGTTATGGTTCCAGTTGAGGCACTGATTGATGAACTAGATAAATCGGGGATATCCAGTGCAGTAGTGTTAGGAATGGGATGGCAAGATACTGGTCTAAATTCTTATGTGAATGATTATATTTTAGAAAGTGCCTCACAAAACCCATTCCGACTGTACCCGTTCACCGGAATAAATCCTGCTTCAGGTGAAGCCGGAATCAAGGAAGCTGAAAGATGTGCAAATCTTGGGTCATATGGATTTGGAGAGATACACCCATCCTTCCAAAAGTTTGATTTGAGCGATAAGCCTATTATGGAAAACTATATGTCCATTTTGAAATCTAAAAACCTTCCCATAACGATTCATTGTTCAGAACCTGTGGGACATAATTATCCAGGGAAGGGAAATGTTGGGCTAAAAACAATTGTAGATTTTGTGCTTGATTTTCCTGAAAACAAAATAATTTTAGGTCATTGGGGAGGAGGCCTTCCTTTTTACGAACTGATGCCTGAAATAAAATTAGCTTTCAAGAACGTGTACTATGACTCAGCAGCATCCCCGTTTTTGTATAACCCCAATGTTTTCTCAATTATGGCTCGACTGGTCGGTACAAAAAAAATGCTGTTTGGAAGTGATTACCCAGTGATTAATCAAGATAGGGTGCTTATCCAATTGGAAAATTCCTCTCTACCCGAATCACAAAAATTGGACATAAAGCATACCAATATAAAAAAATTGATTTCTGTTTCTATTTAAAAGTGACCCACCAAAACCATAGCCAACGATCGTATTTTGGTTGTTAAATTTGTCACAATCCTGTTATAATTTTCTCAATTTTAAACACCAAGGGCGGTGGAAACGAGGAGAAAAAATGTCAGAAAATTCATACCCTGAATGCAGAGATTGCGGGAAAGGGAGTTTGCTACCCTTGTCGGATTTTGGGAGCCAAGGGGCCCCTATCCATTACAAGGCTTGGGTCTGCAGCGATCCTGATTGCGGATTCAATATTAAGATCCGTAATGGAGACGTTTATTTAAACGAGCCAATTGCCAGCGGAGCTTCTCATTCCCCAAGAATGAGGTAATAGAGAAACATATGAAAATTGGCAGGAAAGCCCTCCATGTGGAGGGCTTTCCTTTTTACTACTGCTGTACCATGTAGGGATACAGGATACTGCTAATGTCTACCTATGAGTCTCATTTACCTGGAAATAGCCGCTCCTCAATGATGAAGTTCCTCGGCCTCATTTTAGTGTCCTCAGGCCTCATTATACTTGGGGTATTTGCTGTAGCTACGTACTTGCTAAGGACACCGTCTGCCGAACTTGAATCACTAAACGCAGAATACGGCAAGCCGACTATCAATGCTGTTCATGGAA
>DJMH01000101.1:0-1749 GCA_002435305.1 Dehalococcoidia bacterium UBA6495 | reverse complement strand
AAACAGAAAAAGTAGCTATCAACGAACCTTTGGTTATTCCGGTGGAAATTAATACCAACGCTCAACCCGATCAGCATGAGGTGGAAAATTTTTCAAAACTGCTGGACGGATATGGAGAAAATGCATCCCTAAAGAAAATACATCCCAAAAGCTGGTCAGATCCTGATTGGCTTTTGCCTGACCATTCTGATACTTCAGAGCATAACCAAGACAATTTCGTTTTCCGTTTGGTCGAAGATTCTGACATCACCGTTGAATTACTTTCAGGCATACCGGGAAAAATCTCAATACCTATACTGAACTTGACAGCCCCTGTGGAAAATTTGGGGATCGTAGAAAAAGATGGCCGTGAGGTTTACGAAACCCCAAAGAATTTAGTGGGCCGCATACCGTCATCTCCCAATCAACCTGACAGCTTTACAGGATGGTATTTTGGTCACCTAGAAAGCCCCCTAAAAGGAGAGGGAAACGTTTTCCATAACCTACCCGAAATTGCAGAGCATTTGATTAACGGTAACAAAGTACTAATCTCTTTGGAAAAACCCGGGAAGGAGTTAGTGTACCAAGTAACAAAATCAGAAGTAGTCCATGAATCGGACCTAGAATTATACGATCCAGGTCTGGAAAATATAATTTTAGTGACCTGCTCTAACAGACCAATATACGACCACAGGCAATTGGTCACAGCCACTCTTGTCGGAGCAGTAGAATAGCTATTTAGTAACCAGCATTTTTCTCATAACTGCCATAAATTTTTCAGCCGGATCTGATATGTTTTTCCCTGGGAGCGTCAGTATTCCAGCCTGGTCCACTGGCAAAAAATTAGCAAGTGAAACCATACCAAGCTTGGATAAATCATCGTCTTCGATAGCCAACTTTGGCCCAATTGAAACTCCCATACCAAGGGCAACATATTTTTTTATCATGTCCATGCTCTCTAACTCCATGATTACCTCATATTTGAGAGCGTTTTTCTGAAGCTGTTCCTCTAGAATGGTCCGAGTATAAGTACCCTTGGCCATTAAAATTAAAGGATACTTAGCAATTGGTTCCAAGGACTGAATGTTTCTTGAGAGCAATTCGTGACCTTTTGGTGCTATAAGCACTCTCTCATAAAGAAATAAAGGCTCAAAATGTAAATCACTCCCTCTTTCTGGGTGTTGTATTATGCCAATGTCTACTTCCCCTGTTCGTACCAAATTGGTTACTTCATTTCTATTGGCTGACTGAATTCTCAAATACACCGCTGGATACAGATCATTAAATTTCTGTACGACACTAAGTAAAGTGTGCGGAATAATATCCGGAGTCGATGCAATAGTTACTGGACCCCTTTCCTCTGCCAATGAAATTATCGATGACAAAGAATCTATTCCCTCTAAAAGAGGATTGGAAAGTTCATATATCGTCTGGCCAGTCAAGGTAAGCCGAATAGGTCTCGTCACCCTGTCGAATAGAGGAACTGACAATTCTCTCTCCAACTTCTTAATGTGAGTCGTGACAGTCGGCTGGCCAATATTCAGTTCTTTTGCTGCTTTAGAAATGCTTCGGAGTTTGGCTGCCGCAACAAAACTCTTTAATTCTCTTAGTTCCACGAGGTTAATCTCTCACTTTATTCGAAATCTTGATGCATCATAGTGTACATTATTTAGAAGTGCCATATAAATAAAGGACTTAAACTTAGCTTCCGATATAGAATAAAATTCTGTAATCGCCTTTGATATTTAAATCCATTCATGATGACCGTTT
>DJMH01000012.1 GCA_002435305.1 Dehalococcoidia bacterium UBA6495 | reverse complement strand
ATGGATAATGATCAGCCACTACAGTATGTAAATTTTAGGAATTGATTACTCGTGGGTATTTTGTATCTGCCATACGAGCTGTGAGGGAATTATCTTTCAGTTCTGATTCTTGTTCTTTAAGTATGGATGAGAATGTGTATTTAGGAACCAAAGAAGTGTAATCGTTGCTGGGCATTTAATTTTCCCTAATTTGTGGCGAAAACAAATCGATATATCAAATAAACAATCAAAATAATTGAACCTATTATGAAAGTAGAAGCTGATCTCATTGAAAGAGCGTAGTGGTTGAAAATTTCCTAAAATAGGATCTTTCAACGCAACTGTGGCATTACTTCTTTACAAAATAGTGCGAGTGACTTTTCTACTTTAGGTGCAGGGATTTCTTCTCCCGCATTAAACTCCGCTGCAATACCATCGAGAGTAAGAACATTAATCATATTTTTGAGTTGGTCCACCACCTTAGCCGGATCTCCTACCGCTACCTTTTCACCTTGTATATCGTTCCAGTCTATTTCCGACAGTCTTTTGCTAGTATTGCCTTCCGTATTTAATGATGCTGTTGCATTGCTGCCCAACTGAGACCCCAAGCGCCTGAATTGTTTCATGAAACTTGCTTCCGAATTTGCCAAAGCCTCCTTGGTTGAGTCTGCTACGTGCACCGGGACTCTTAGAAAAATACTACCGGTAGCGTGATTGGATTTCTCAAGGGCCTCTCTATATAAAACCACTTGCTGGGCAACGTCGGATAAAGAAAGTCCTCTTACCCCGACGAAAATTGGTATTCCCATCTGTCCCAATGTGGTGAAGGTTTCAGAGGTTGTGGCTGCTATTCGCATTGGGGGATATGGATTTTGCAACGGTTTGGGGGTTAAACACACATCCTCATAGCTGTTATATTTCCCTGTATAAGTGAAGCTGTCTTCAGTGAAAGCTTTCTTGATTATTTCCATGGATTCATAAAACCTTTCCCTGCTTTCAGTATATGGTATGTTGTATCCATCATAGGCACTAGGAAGCCCGCTCCTACCGATACCAAATTCAAATCTTCCTCCACTGACATGGTCCAGGGTCGCTACTTCTTCGGCGATTCTAAGAGGGTTGCCAAGCGGTAATATTTGTACTGCTGTGCCAATTTTGATCTTTTTTGTTCGACCGGCTATCGCCGCGGCTAAAACCAACGGAGCAGATAACACTGAACGCTTTGGATTAAAGTGACTTTCAGCTAGCCAAACCGTATCCAGCCCGAGATCTTCAGCGAGTGCGACATGGTTGAAGGACTCTTGAAAAGCGTCTTCTTGTCCATTTCCTTCTCTAGTATGGAATTCCATGAAGCTTCCAAAATTCATTCTTTATCCTTTGTGAACCAAAAGGGGGTTAACAATTTTCCGAATTTGCCATCAGAATAAAGAGGCTAAGTTTAGAAATCAAGGGTATAAGAGGGGAATTCAACTTCTAGCTTCGAACGTTCCAGAAGATCCGGTTCTTAAATGGGAGTTGTCATTTAGGCAAACAACGGACCATCCCTTGCTATTGAATATAAATCTGGAAATTGAAGTGTTGTCTACGCCAATTTTATACATCAGTCTTTGGTCAAAGCCCATGATGTAATGAAATATTGACCTCATGGTATTTCCGTGACCTACGATTGCTACCTTTAAGGATTGAGGGGTGCTGCAGAGCTTGCGATTATAGATCAGTTCATCTTCAAGCCAATTAGTAGCTCTTTTTTGTACTTCCCTTATGCTTTCTCCATCGGGCCCTACAAAGTCTTTACCCTTCTCCATAATGTAAGTCATTGTATCGCTGGTATAAGCCTCCTCAGTCGGGACCCCCCGCCATCCTGGAATTTGTTGTTCTATTATCTCTGGGACTTTGGTGAATTTTCTTTTTGGATTATCCATACCAATGAAAATGTTTTCTGTTGTTTGGATAGCTCGGGTCAAAGTTGAGCAAAATACGTTATCAAAAACCACCTTTTCATTTTTAAATCTTTCCCCTAACGATTTGGCTTGCTGATGCCCTAATTTAGTAAGTGGTGCATCAAAATTAACACCGGCTGCCAAACCCGGAGTAGCATTCGATTCTGATTCTCCGTGCCGTATAAAATAAATGTCACAATTAAAGTCTTTATGTATCATGGTTTTGTTCCCAATTCCTATATCAGATTTTTTGAACCTAGAGTTTATATTCATATTTTACGGGAGATTCTATGTATACGGGTTTAGTTATTACATCAGCGAACGGTGATGTAGGCATTGGGGAATCCATAAAAGTGTTAAAAAATGGTGGGACTGCCTTGGATGCTATTGTGGCTGGTATTAGGGCTGTTGAAAGCAATCTTTCAGACCACTCTGTTGGGCGAGGAGGCCTGCCTAATTTGCTTGGACAGGTCGAACTGGACGCCTCCGTAATGGATGGACAAACTTTGCATGCTGGTGCTGTAGCAGGGCTGAAGAATTTTGAACACCCAATTTCTATTGCCCGAAAGGTAATGGAAGAACTTCCGCATGTCATGCTGGTGGATAGGGGTGCGGCCAGATTTGCAAAAGAAATGGGTTTTCATCCTAGGAATTTGCTCACTGCCGCGGCAAAAAAGAAATGGGTTGAAGGCCTTGACGAGAGAGGAGAAGGTTTGAAGGGAATGGATAAATATCTTGAAAATCTAAGGAAATATAGCTCAAATTTGCCCACAGCTAAACATCTTGGAACCGTCAATTTTATTGCACGAGACAGGAAAGGGAACATAGCTTCTGGGGTATCAACTAGTGGCTTGGGTTGGAAATATCCGGGTCGGGTGGGAGATTCACCAATAATAGGGGCCGGAAATTTCGCAGACAACAGGTATGGGTCAGCTGCCTGTACAGGTAGAGGTGAATTGTCTATGAGGGCTTGCACTGCTAGATCTGTGGTGATGTATCTTCAATCCGGTATGACTCTGATGGATGCCGGACAAAAAGCCATGGAAGATCTGAAAGATTATCAGGACCATTTTGGTACCTATATGAACATAGTTTGTATGGACAAAGACGGAGAAACGGCCGCCTTTAGTTTTGCTGAATCAACCACATACAACGTCCAAAATGAGGAAATGGATCGATACAAGGAATTGCCGAGAAAAAAAATTAACATTTGATCCAAAACGGTTCGATCCATTGAGAAATTCGACGAGGCCTCTCGGGACCTAGAAATGGGGCCCAAGCCTCTGTGGTGTTAATATTCGCCTATTCGGTAGATTAAGTTTGGAAGGAGGCAGATTATGCATGACCTATTAATTCGAGGAGGCACTGTTGTAACAGCATCTGGTCCGAGGAAGCTGGGTATTTTTGTCGATGACGGGCGGATCACTTCTTTATCGACTGATGAAATAGATTCTGATAAATCTGAAAAGGTTATTGATGCCGAAGGCATGATTGTAGTTCCTGGAGGGATAGAACCACATGCTCATATAGGAGGTCCACGCCAACCTGAAAGATCTGGTGCCGAAGCGGTATCCAAGGCGGCCCTATTGGGTGGCACAACAACAGTACTGGATTTTGCGACTCAAATACCTGGATACGATTTGTACCACGCCTTGGAAGAGGCCGAAGAACGGTGGTCTGGTAATGCCTATACCGATTACGCTTACCATCCAATTCTGACTAATGGGGCGGATGAGGACAGCATATCCCAGATAAAGCAACTGACGAGGGAAGGGATCGCAAGCTTCAAGATATTTACAACCAGTATTAGGCCTCCAAGCCCCCAGATGCAAAATAACCATACCGATTTTGGAAGATTGGGAACCATTATGGAACAGGTATCTGATTCAGGGTCGATCCTACTAGTGCACTCAGAAGACGATGAGATGGTTCATTACAACTATGATCGCCTCAAAGAGACTGATGAATGGGAATGGTGGAATATGCATCGAGTTCATACCAATCAGTCGGAGGATGTCTCGTTTAGGCGGGTCTCACGCCTGTCAGAATTGAAAAAGTGTCCGGTCTATTTTGTACATGTCAGCGCGAAGGAGGGAGTAGAAGAGGTGTCTAGATGTCGGGCTCAGGGGCTACCGATTTACGGCGAAACTTTACATAATTATGCCTGTTTTACATTTCAAGACTATCGCAGTAAGAATGGTATGAAATACCACACATATCCCTCTTTAAAGGGCGAGGAAGATCGTGATTCCTTGTGGGGAGGATTAATGGAAGGGTCTCTATCAACTATAGCAACTGATCTGGTGTCGACAACATGGGAGGAAAAGATAAAATTCAGGACAGTTGCAGATGTGACAGGTGGCCATAATGGCATAGAAACCAGGATGGGGGTTGCCTATACGGAAGGGGTGGTGAAAAGAGGAATGACTTTAGAAAGGTTTGTAGATATAACATCAACCAACGCGGCGAAAATACTTGGTTTATATCCTCGTAAAGGGGTAATAGCTCCTGGAAGTGATGCTGATATCACTATTATTGATCCCACAGTGGACAAGGATTTGTCCCTCGGTGATTTGCATCTGGAGGATTATAGTATTTGGGAAGGGTATCGAGTAAAAGGATGGCCAAAATCGGTGGTATTGCGTGGGAACATAGCTGTATTGGAGGGTGAACTTCTGTCGGGACCATCCCATGGTGAATTTCTTCCGAGGTGCATTTCATCTGAAGTTTTGGAAGGGCCTGTTTGTTAACAAAATATTCCTGTGCCTAGAGTTAGTTACCGAATTGGTATAATTCCCATTAAAAAATAATAGCAATGTCAGAATGGATAAGGGTTCAAAGTAAAGCTTTAAAAGTAAAAGGAGACTTCCATGAAATTTGCAGTAAGAAATACATGGGTATGCCAAAGGGGTAAAGGGCCTGAGGCCTTGGAAGGGTTCAAAGTTATCGCGGAAAGCTACAGGAATATGGGAGTGGGATGCCGGTTGTACGTTGATATATCAGGGACAATGGATGTTGTCGCTATGGAATTGGAAGTGGATAGCTTAGACGGCTATTTCACAGGACAAAGGGAATTTTATGCTGGGATGGATGAAGCTACCAAAGGTTTAATCGGTTCAATAAATAGCGACACTGCCTCAGGGAGCCGTGTCCTGTACGAGATTGTCGATTAAATCTGAATTTACAGTACTGTTAGAGCGTACAACAAAATATCAAATCAACGGGCGAAACGTTTGATTACGTTATAGGCTAAAGTATCCCTGCCTGCTGGAAGGCGTGTTTTAGTTCCTTCACTTCTTCTTTGGATAATTCAGGCGTGGGCTTCCTGGGTTTCGTGGCTTTGTAGCCGAGAAGATTCAAACCTGATTTCAACGCGGCGACACCTTTGCTCATTCCAATATAGTCTGCGGGTACAAGTGATTCTTGAATGATTTGTGCTTCGTTAAAGTTTCCTGATTTCACCAGAGAAATTACTTTGCGGCATAAATCTGGGGCCCAATTTGCAAAGAATAAACAAGCCCCTTCAGCCCCTATCATTGCCCCTGGCATCAATAGACTTCCATTACAAGTCCAGAGTTGAACCTGCGGGTTTATCAATGAAGGCAACCGACTTTCCCATCTAAAGTTCAGGGAGATTATGTAGGCATATATACCTTCAAGATCGGTTATTTCGCCTATTTCTTCCGGTGTCGCATCTACATCCATTGATAGTTTTGGTTGATGAATAGGTATCACTGGGACGGGGCTGTTTCGGGCCACCATTTCGAAGTAATCAACAACTGAATCCGAGCCATGTTTATCAGGTATTTTGGGAATCCTAACCCGTACCATGTCGGCACCGACTTTTGCATATTCCTCTGCCTGCATGGATGCCACGGTTGGGGACAAGGTGTCTATCCCTGCTATTACAAACTTTTGTCCCTGATGTGCTTGGGAGACAGTCTTAATAATCTCCGTTTTTTCTGTTTGTGAGAGATGAAATTCTTCCCCACCGTAAGAGCCAATAACAAATCCACTTAAACCTGTACCAACCCATCGAGATATATTTTCTTCAAGGAGTTGGAGGTCCGGTTTGTCATTATGATCAAATGGTGTTGGTGTCGGCGCCACTATTGGGATACTGTCTCTTTCTGGGATTGTACTCATATTAAGTGCCTCTAAGTGTTATCAAATTAGGGGCCGCCATGGCCCTTCCAATCCCTTGAGCTGCTGCTGTTATGAATACAGTTTTGCCTGACAAACTCATGTCATATCCTTTCCAATAGTCAGAGTCAACGTACTAATTTACCTGATGGCTATGATACTAATTCATAAGCAGTATTGATATCAGGAAGAGTTTTTAGTGCAGGCCGTTGGGCAAATAGCGCCTGAGCAGTCGTGTTAACATACCGTTATACATAAACATAGGAACCAGTGAGGGGTGAAGAAGAAATGGCGCAGACTGAAATAGAAGAACGTTT
>DJMH01000042.1:20757-20934 GCA_002435305.1 Dehalococcoidia bacterium UBA6495 | reverse complement strand
CCACACAGGCTTTTCGGGTTTTGTTGATGTATGGTTAGGTCGAGTGTTTCAGCATGCTTTATTGCACGGTCAAAACAACGGATCGGTAGTGCGTTGGTTTTGCTGTCGACCGCTTCGATGCGTGAAATGGCTGCCTGAACGGCTTCAACAGGGGATATCTCCCCTGATCGGAGCAGA
>DJMH01000042.1:14746-20387 GCA_002435305.1 Dehalococcoidia bacterium UBA6495 | reverse complement strand
ATTCATCTATTTGCTCTCCAGTGTTTGCCAGGATTGATATTCGGATTGTTCTGGAGATCCCAGTCTTCCATCACCGCACCTCTTTGGGGATTAATTTTTCGAATCTTGAAAGGGTTCTGGAGGTAGTTTAATTGGGAAAGGCACGTTTGGGTTTTCTTCAATTAATTGATTCCATACACGGTGACCTATTTCTTCAGCGGCTTGTATTATCTCGGCTTCAGGAATAGTTAAAATAATAGAATTTTTCATAGCCCACTTACCGTCTATCATTACATCCGTAACATCAGAAGAAATTCCGTTGTGAACAAATGAAGACACAATTCTGAGAGTAGGTACCAAATGAGCTTTCATAGGATCTATCATAAATAAGTCAGCCTTTTTACCAATCTCTATTGATCCTACTTGATTCGAAATACCTAGTGTTCTTGCACCGCCCATAGTGGCCCACTCTAAGACATCTTCAGGTTGCGGGTGCATTTCATCATTTCTTCTAACTCTTTCATGAAAGAGAGCTGCTCTCATTACCTCTACCATATCCTCTGCCATATTGTCAGAGCCCAGACCCAAAGAACATCCAGATGACAGCAATTCTCTCACTGGGGCTGCTGCTCCTCTGCGAGCTCCAATTGCCGAGTTGTGGGATACTCCAACGTTTAGTTGTCCCAACAATGCGATTTCTGATTGATCAACATACCTACAATGAGCCGCAACTAGACGGTCGCTCAAAAATTCATTGGCAAAAAGGTAATGTGTCGGTAAAACACCCCTGACACGTTTAATTGCTTCAATTTCTTTATAACTTTGAGACAAATGAATTGTATAACCGGTCTCATAGGTTTCTGATAAATCTCTTGAAGCCCTTAAGAGCTCAGGAGAAACAGTTTCTGGGGCATGAGGAGCTACGAATCCATTCATTCTTCCGTTTGATTTCCCGTGCCATTTGTCTATTAGATCAGAAGCCTTACCGATGGCGTTTTCTCGGTTATGAGATGAATATTCGAAGTATCCATCTTTGAATTTTGCATCATCGATGTCTTTCATGGTTTCGCCAATAAAAAAACGCAGACCCGTGGAATTCAAAGTTTGAGCATAATCTTCAATGCTATCTGAGATTTCCAATAAGGTGGTAGTTCCACTTCTTATAGCTTCTATACATGCCAGTTTTGCAAAAATATTTCGCTCATCCTCGTTCAGTAACCCGCGACCGGTAGTGGGGAATTTTAGAGTGGTCGGAAATCCAAAATCTTCGAGGATACCTTTATCGGCTGTAGCCAACAAATGTGTATGGCAATTGATTAAACCAGGGAAAACAACCTTCCCAGCACCGTTGATTTTCGCTATATCCGGGTGATTTCTTTGAAGGACGTTAGTTTTACCAATATCTTTAATGATTCCATCTTCCACAAGAATAGACGCCTGATACAGGATTTCTCGTGTTAAATTTCCGGTCACGATCGTCGAATCATGAATCAAATACTTCATTAAATCATCTCCCATGAGGCCTGCAACTGGCGTCAGATGTGTCTTAACTCTTTTTCCACAGCTTTTCGAAAAGATTCTGCTCCACTCTTCATAGATTCATGAGCCGTGATGGTTATCATATTGGCCCTATATTTATAAGATCTGACACCCTTCCAATGTCATTTGGAGAGTCACCTCCGACACATACCCATTTACCTTATCGTAAATTCAATTCAGCGTACCCACTTGCTACAACTTCGTCACACCGACTACGGTATGAAGCCTGGCTTCCACTGTATCTTGCGATGATTCTTTTTTGCCTACCCTCTAGGTTACTATTTACACCGGTCATCCAGGAATCAACTTCATTAGATAAGAGGCCCTCTCCTTGTTCTAGTACATACTCATACCAACTATCAACTGCCTCGGGTGTGGCTTCTGCTCGCGTAAACCCTTTTTCCTCCATGAAGTGGATAAGATCTGTGATCCATTCAACGTTGTATTCAATACTTCTAGGGTTGTTTCCTAGTAAGGCATGGGGCCCAAGTATCATAAATAGGTTTGGGAAATTATTGACTTGCAGCCCTAGGAAAGTAGATAACTCCCGCTTCCATTGATTCCTCAATTTCTGCCCGTTGGTCCCTCGGATATCGATTCTGTCATAACTCCCAAGAATAGCATCAAATCCGGTGGCGTATATTATGAAGTCGAATTCAAATTCGTTTTCATTGGTCAAAATGCCTTTCGGAGTGACCCGTACAATGGGATTTTCTTTGATATCAATTAGTTCAACATTTTCCTGGTTGTAAGATTCGAAATATTTAGTCTCCAGTGGTACCCGGCGGGTTCCAAAACCATGATCTTTGGGAATCAATTTCTCGGCCACCTCCGGATCATTTACACGACCTCGTATCTTGTCAGCCACGAAATCTGACATTAATTTATTAGCCTCAGGATCAGTGGGTACATCTTTGAAATTACCCTGCCATATCCCAAACCCTTTACTTGCATATAAATGTTCCCAAAACTCGTATCTTTCTTTTTCGGTAACTTCGAAGGTACTTCTTGGGTCAACAGTATGTAAAAACCCCGCCTGTGTTAGGTCACACCGGTTAAACATTTCATAATAGCCTGATCTGATATGTTTCATTTCTTCAGAACTTATTTTTCCGTTATGGAGAGGGGCACACCAGTTTGGACGACGTTGGAAAACGGTAAGATGCCCAACGTTTTTGCAAATTTCTTGTATGGCTTGAACACCGCTTGCACCGGTTCCAATGATTGCCACCCTTTTATTTGAGAAATCGACTGGAGAGTGAGGCCACCGGGATGTATGGAATGAAGGACCTTTGAAGGAATCCGCCCCTTCGATCTTGGGCATGGTGGGCTGAGAAAGGAGTCCAATACCAGCAATCAAAAACCTACTTCGGTATATTTTCCCATCTGACAGTGTAATTCCCCAGCTTCTACTTTTCTCATCATAAATGGCGGATTTCACGTCACTTGAAAATTGAATGTTCTTTAAGAGATCAAATTTGTCTGCGACATGTTGTAGGTAGCTGAGAATTTCAGGTTGGGAGGCGAAATGTTCAGACCAGTTCCATTCATCCAAGAGTTCTTGCGAGAAAGAATACGCATAAGAATAACTTTCTGAATCAAACCTGGCTCCTGGATATCTGTTCCAATACCAGGTGCCACCGACCCCGGTACCTGCCTCAAAGACACGTACCTTTAATCCCGCCTCTCTCAATTTCAGCAACTGGTAAAGCCCGGAAATACCGGCTCCTATTACAATGGCGTCGTAGTCAAGGCCAAGGTTTCCTACTGGTTTGGCGATGACTTTTTTAATAGCTTTCATTCAGTTCCTGTTTGGTCCCAGTTTGATTTAATATACAGCCGGCCCAATATTATTACCAATAGCACAAAGTTAGGGAATTTATTGCGATATAAATATTTCATATGCGATGTTTTCACCCATCAAAGGTTTAACGGGAACCAATTGGCAGTTTTACCTGATGCTCAAGGCTTGTCTGACTGCCAAATGCAAGCTATTGCAAAAGAGTTCAATTTTTCTGAGACAACCTTTGTATTCCCTCCGGAATATGGCCACACAAGGAAAGTACGCATTTTCACACCCACTACTGAAGTGCCCTTTGCTGGTCACCCAAACATTGGGACTGCTTTCGCGTTGGCTAATGAGGGTTTATTTGGAGACATAAAGGAAACGATGGAAGTTATATTTGAGGAGAAGGCGGGTTTAGTTCCTGTCAGTATAACTTTAGATTCATCCGACCAGATTTGGTGTGAACTCGCAGCACCAGAACCACTATCCATTGGAGATTCTGTGCCTGCAGATATGGTCGCCAAATCACTGTCATTAAACGAAGTGGATATCGTTACAGATATTCACTCACCTGAAACAGCTTCAGTTGGACTGCCGTTTTTGTTTGTAGAAATCGCATCGCTTTCTGCCCTACAAATCGCTCAAATAAATACTAAAGAATTAGACAAACTGATCAAGGAAGGAGTGCCCTCATACATACATCTCTACTGCAGGAAGGTGGAGGGCTTTGATATAAGGGCCCGCATGTTTGCCCCGCTAGACGGGGTTTTTGAAGACCCGGCGACCGGTAGTGCAAATTGTGCTCTTATTGCATTGTTAACTCACTATGATTCTGCCCCCAATTCAGACTGTGAATGGAGGATTTCGCAAGGGACTGAAATTGGGCGTCCCAGTGTTTTATACGGAAGGACTCAAAAACGGAACGGAGAAATTACCGGGGTCTGGATAGGTGGAAATAGTGTCCTCGTAAGTAAAGGAACCCTACACATATAATCCCTGAAGCCTTCGAAAATAGGAATACAGGGATTCCTTTTTTAATTACACAAATATCTCAATAGCCTGTTTGAGCATCTCTACGTCGATGGGGGTGCTGCCAACCATTTCACCGTCGATGTTTAGATTATCTTTTGTTTCTGAAGATAGGGAAAAACTGGAAACTTGATAATAGGCGACTTCAGGCTCTTCAATATGTGACCCATCAAAAAGTTTTGGAAGAACCGAAAACAACCTTTGCCGATTTATGCTGCCTCTAACAACGACAAGATCTATGAGGCCATCATCTAGCTTTGCAGAGGGTGCCATTTTCATTCCTTTCCCGATGTGAATTGAATTACAGGCAACGACAAAAGTAAAATCATCAACGATAGTTTCTTCATCTAGAACCAGGGTGGCTTGCCGGGTTTTTCTTCGCAAAATCTCGATAACACTGGAAACCGTATAACGACGGGGTCCTAGCCAGCGGAGTGTTTCTGCCCTCTCGCCCACATCTGTGACCAATCCCCAGCCAATCAGGTTAATCGAATACCTTAGAGTTAGATCCCCTTTTATTTGGGCTACGTCGATGAATCGGGTTCTCCCCCCTACTATGGCCTCAGCAGCTCCTACTGGATCAGTGAGGGAAAGGTCGTGGAGTATAGAATTTCCCGATCCAGCTGGAAGTAATCCTATAGGAAGTGTCTTTCCGTCAGCACGTTTGAGAACTCCATTTACGACTTCATGGAAAGTACCGTCACCCCCAAGGACCAGTAACCCGTCATAGATGCTGAAATCCAGACTTCCCGCTAACTCTTCGGCATGGCCTGGGAAAGCGGTAACCATTACGGATAATTCAGCATTGCCTGAATCAAAAATCGGGGCAACAAGATCTAGAACCTGGCGGCCTTCTTTCTTTCCACTGTGAAGGTTGGCGATTACGACAAATTTTATTGGGATAACCTCTTCTAATTGAACTGAGACCAATTATATTGAATTGAAAAGGTAAGTGGATCCTATTTTGGGAAATTACCAAAATCAGTTAACTATGCTGTCCAGTGCGATGGATATTTAGCTACGGATTCGGGGGTATTTCCGTGGAAATGAGTTTGGTGACCCGCCACGGACTTGAACCGTGAACCTACTGATTAAGAGTCAGTTGCTCTGCCAATTGAGCTAGCGGGCCATTGGGGACAATATATTTTCACAATTTCCTTATGAAGTAGCAAGAGTTTGCCACACACAAAATTTCTGCGGATTAATCAGGGTCTATCTCAATATTCACGTTATGGATCATTGAAATAGGGTTTTAGGAATAATTATGCGAAGTTCTCTTTTTTATTCTATAATGCCGTTGGTCCAAAA
>DJMH01000042.1:865-14414 GCA_002435305.1 Dehalococcoidia bacterium UBA6495 | reverse complement strand
AATGCCGTTGGTCCAAAAGTCATCGTCCACCACTCTAGTGGATTGAAGGAGAAGAGATTTATTTTATGAAGAACTATTTTAAATTCAACACCCTTGGGCTTTCTGCTTTACTTCTTGTTGTGTCTTTAGCGATTTCAGCTTGTACAACAGAGGTTGAGGTAATCAGAGAAGTTCCGGGTGAAACTGTAACAGTGACCAAAGAAGTACCAGTAGAAGTGATTAAAGAAGTCTACAGGGATAAAGAAGGTGCGGTCAGGACGCGAGAAGTGGAAGTGGAAGTGGTCAAAGAGGTAATCAAAGAAGTCCCTGGTGAAACTAAGACTGTAACCGTTACAAAAGAAATACAGGTTTCGGTGCCTGTTGCGGCCGATTTACCAGCAGCAAGCAAACCTAAAGGTAAACTTACAGTTGCAGTGCCTTTGGTACCGCCTTTAGTTCAACTGCAATCTTTGGATGCAAGGGGTACTGTGGGTGGTTTTGGCATTGACTGGAACATATTTGAGGGAATAGTGAGGTCACAATGGGCCCCACCTCCAACAGTTCCGTCGCAATCTACCTATGTACCTGAAATTGCCTCCAGTTGGGAAATTGCTAGTGATCAAAGCAGTATCACATTCACGATTAGAGATGGAATTCCCTGGCATGATGACAGGGGTGATTTCGGCAATGTAACTGCAGAAGATGTGGTGTGGACTTTCAATGATTCCTTTAAGGAAGGCTCTACTGGCAACCCAGGTGAGCAGCTACCTCCGGGCCACAAAGTGGGCTGGGAAGTTGTCGGCGGAAAGGCCCAAATGAATGTCGGGGTCAATGGGTTTGATCCTCTATGGGGTATGTTGCATGGGGGCATAGGATGGGGGGCCACTTACGGAATTACTAGTAAAAAAGCATATGATGAATTAGGCGAAGATAAATTCCTCACGGATGCTGTTGGTTCCGGCCCATACGTAGTTGATGCATGGGACGGTCACGACCAAATGACTGCGAGGACATCGGCCGGCCATTGGAGAGCGAGCCCACGGATTGAAACTCTACAAGTTATAGAAATGCCTGAGCAAGGCACTAGAGAAGCTGCCATGCTTACAGGCGAGGTAGAAATAGCTCAGATGCCTGGTAAGGCTCTTCCAAACCTTGTTAAAAACACTGGTGGAAAAGTTATTACCTTAGGTAAACCTTCTCCCAACACCATCTACTGGTCAGGAAACTATTGGGGTGAGACCTGCCCGGATTGTGCCAACACAGATGTGCAGGCAAACCTGGAAGCTGACTGGCCTGGAGCCTTCGAAGGGCTTGCGAATGGTTACCCTTGGATTGGCGACCCAAAAGACGCAACCTCTATGGAGAATGCTCGACAGGTCCGGTGGGCCCTTTCGATGGCTATAGACAGACAGAAAATAGTAGATACGGTCCTCGGTGGATTTGGTGAAACTGCCTACGTTGCAAGTAACATCACCCCGGATAGACCTGAATTCAGTGAAGAGTGGCGAGTCCCCTATGATATCGCTGGTGCAAAACAGAAGCTTATAGATGCTGGCTACCCAGAGGGATTTAAGATTACTCTTTGGTCTGCCTGCAACCTTCCAGCTATTTGGGACTGTGAGATAGCAGATGCGATCGGTGAGATGTGGATTACTAACCTTGGGTTAGATGTCACCATTGATCATGCTGACTATGCCGTTCGAAGGCCTGAATCAGTCGATAAAACCATGAACACACCGTGGTTGCACGGGATCGGCTGGCTACCCGGACAATCAATCGCCAACTTCTACTGTGCGCATCCAGGCCACCTTGGTGGGGTAACCTTGCCGGATGACATTTGCGCAATTGGTAAGCAAAACGACATAGAACCAGACATGAATAAGAGACTAGCCAACAATGTTGCCATGACTGAATATATGTCACACTGGCAAACTCAATCAGCTGTTGCTACAGTGGGGAATTACTTTATTTACTCCCCTAAGATTGTGGAATGGCGCCCATATATGACTGGATACTTCAATAGTGCTGAAACTATAGTACTGTCAGAGTAACCTGCCAGTCTGGGACGAGTAAGAAACTAAGGAGCGTCCGCACCCCTTTCGGTGCGGGCGCTTCCTCTTTTTAGGAATAAGATTTGGGAACATTCATAACTAGACGATTGATCTCACTGGTTATTGTGGTCATAGCAATTACATTGGTAGTTTTCATGTTGTCCAGAGCGACTGGTGACCCCCGATATCTTTATATGTCTTCCTATACCCGCATGACCGCCGAAGTATGGGAGGCCCAGGGAAAGGCAATGGGTCTGGACAAACCGCTAATCGTCCAGTATCTGCTTTGGGTGAAAAACGCCGCCCAGGGAGACTTTGGTGACTCTGTTCATTTCAGACGTAATTCACTAGATTTGATATTAAAATTCCTACCTGCAACGTTGCAATTATCAGGTATTTCTTTCTTATGCGCATTACTTATAGGAGTTCCACTGGGCATATTGTCTGCTGTTAAAAGAACGACCGGGTGGGATTACTTGGGCCGAAGTTTTGCTCTCCTTGGTCAGGCTGCACCTCCTTTTTGGATAGCCCTAGTCTTCATCTGGATTTTCAGCGTATATCTCGGGTGGCTTCCGACATCTAGAAAAGGGGATTGGACCCACTACGTTATGCCGGTTATAACACTAGGATGGCTTCCGGCAGCTGGCCTGTTACGCTTAACTCGTTCATCTATGTTGGAGGTACTTGATAGCGAATATGTCAAATTAGCGAGAGCTAAAGGAGTATCAACGAAAGCCATAATATGGAAGCACGCATTTAGAAATTCCTTAATAGCCCCTTTAACTTATGCTGCTATATTATTGGCGAATTTTCTTACGGGAACTGTCGTTGTAGAAACGGTCTTCGCTTGGCCCGGACTCGGCAGGCTATCTGTGATGGCAGCCCTCAACACGGATTTCCCCTTAATTACAGGTCTGGCACTCGTTTTCTCTGTGATATTTCTACTATGTAGTCTAGTGGCGGACATTCTTTATGCCTTATTAGACCCCAGAATTAGAATAAGTTAAGGAAGAGTAAGCAAGTGGTAACTTTATCAAGCAAACGCAGCCTTTGGGGACAAATAAGATCTCTGCCGATTTTACCAGTTGCCACCATTGTAATTCTTTTACTGGTCGGTATTTTCGCCCCTCTCATATCCCCCTACCCTCCTTTAGAAGGAGATCTGGATTTGAGAAACATAGAACCATCTTGGTTGAGCGAGAATAATGAATCTCCATACTTTCTAGGCGGTGATCACATTGGACGAGACGTCCTCACAAGGATCATTTACGGTACGAGGATTTCTTTGATTGTTGCTGGTACGGTTTTGTTTTTTGGTACGTTCATAGGTACGTTATTAGGTCTTATGTCAGGTTACCTCGGTGGGGTTGTGGATGAAATCATAATGCGATTGGTTGATTTTATGTACGCAATACCGTTTATTTTAGTTGTGTTGGTAGCAGCAGTCATTTGGTCCCCTAGCCTTATGTTGGTAATAATCTTGCTTTCGATTTTTACTTGGCCTCCATTTGCCAGACAAGTCAGGGCAGAAACATTATCTTTGAAACAGATGGACTATGTTTCTCTTGCCATAGTATCTGGAACCTCCCCACTACGGATTTGCTTAAGACATATATTGCCCGGGCTCTTTAACACGGTTCTTGTTCTGGCCTCTCTGCAAGTCGGTTCACTGGTAGTTACTGAATCCGTCTTAAGCTTCTTGGGAGTCGGTATACCGGCACCTCAACCATCCTGGGGTAGTATGGTGGCAGAGGGTAGAAATTACATGTCTACCGCTTGGTGGATTTGCTTTTTCCCTGGCCTAGCTATCCTCCTCATCGTGTTTTCAATGAACTTTTTAGGTGATTGGCTAAGAGATAAATTAGATCCGCGGCTGAGGCAGCTTTAAAAATCGGGGTTTCCAGGCAGAATGGTGAGATTTTGGTTCTGACTTCTCTAGTTGGTAAGTTCGATTAGATTACGGTCTTAAATATTTGTATCCTGTGCCGGTTACTTTCAATGACATAAAGATGCCCATCTGGAGTCAATGATAATGCCATTGGAGACCAGAAATATTCCTCGATATGTGAAGAGATTTCGTGTCTATCTTCTGGATTCGCAAATTTTATATCTTTTTTATGAAGATCAGACCTTTCTCTTGCCTGACCTTCTTCTACATTTATATTCAGGAAATTAGCCGCCCATGGAGAAAGATCCGATTGACCTAGATTCATCTGGAGAAACTCCCCGTCTGCATTAAGAACCTGGATTCTTTCGTTGCCCCAATCACAGATAAACATCCGTCCGAAATCGTCAATTACCACATCGGCGGGGTGTAAAAACTCCCCTTCTCCGTCACCAGTTTCACCGTATGATGTAATAAAATGACCATCAGGATTGTATTTACATATCCTGTCATTTCCCCAATCCGCGACATATAGATGGTCTGATGAATCGAAATTTAAACGCCAGGGAAGATTTAGGTCTCCGTCGCTCCCGAAGGAGCGAACATATTCTCCAGATGAAGTGAAAACTTGAATACGGTTGTTATAGGTATCGGATACAAAAAGTTCCCCTGCACTATTGAAAGCAATTCCTGAAGGACTATCCAAATGTCCAGCCTCTGAGCCAAGTTCCCCCCACTCTTTAAGGAAAAGGCCGTCTGGTGAAAACATCATAATTTTATGGAGATGCTCATCTGTCACATAGATATCCTGACCAGGGCCTTCAGCGATTGCCGACGGCCACATAAATTGCCCTGGGCCTTCTCCAAATTCACCAAAATCACCATGAAATGCATCGGAGGAATCACAGATTGTAACTCTCATTCCGCGTCCACTTCCCCGGGCTTCCAGCGAGCGATTGAGAACATATATTTTTCCATTCGAGGAAACCGCCGCATCGTTTGGATAATAAAAGCCTTTACCTTCCATGACAGACATTCCAAGTGTTCTCTCATAGACCAGTGGTTCCGGTTTTTGTCTTATAACCATTCCTACAACTCCTGATAAGAAAAAATCGCTAACATCTTTGATATTCGGGGGATGCGGCTATGACTCTGAATAAGTCCTCTATGGTAGATCGATCGATTTCTCCGCTTTTCTTGACAGTCTCCTGCAAGACGATCCTAATTGGCTCTTTCACCTCAAGACTGCCCATTTGGTTAAGGCATAATTCGAGGATGTTTTTTTCATCTACTGCCATACTGAGTACATCGTCAACCATGGCGGCCACACCTGGCATTTTGAGGTTTCCCAATTGCTCTGTCGCAAAGTTAACTCTTTCAACAAGGGCCCCGGTTTCTATCCATTCTTCACCTTCATGCCACCCTTCAACGCTGGGAGGGTTTGTTAAATGCTGCCCCATAAAGGTCATCTTCATGGTGTGTTCTATGATGTCGCGCCTTGGTCTATCTAGTTGCCCTGACAATCTCAATACTCCTGCTACCAATTCAGCAGGACTTTTCATTCTTTGATACCAAGTCATTTCATCCTTAAAAAAATAAGAATTGAAGAGAGTACGTAACATTTCTTTCATTGAATGATTGTTCTGGAAATAGGATTCCTTCAATATCTCAATCGCCTCTTCATCAATAGCCGGAATTTCATTCCATGACGGAATAGCCACCTCATCCCTAACAAAAAAGTTATACATGTGCCGCGCGATATAATTGGCAGTTGCTTCTTGGTCACAGATGATTTCTACGATGTCCACACCATCAAAATTACCGGTTTGTCCCAAAAAGGTCTTTTCCCCATAGTCATGATCATCATCTTTAAATTCAAAATGCCATGCTATTCTTCCATAAGGCATATCGGAATCACGGTCTGATCTCAAAACCATGTACTCCGTATTTCCTATACTCCATCCAGTGAAGGCTCTTGCGGCTTCCTTTATGTCGTCTTCAGAATAGTTACCAACTCCCATTGAAAATAATTCCAACAGTTCCCTACCATAATTCTCATTGATAGCACCGTTGTGGTTTTCCTGGTTGTCTAGCCATACGATCATTGCAGGATCTTTCGATAGCTCTATCAGCAGGTGATCAAGTTGGCTAAGACCGTGTCTTCTGAACATGGCTATTTGATTGGATAAAACTTTCCCATGGATAACTTTAGGATAGCCAGTTGCAAAAATACCATGCCAGAACAGGGTCATTTTCTCTACTAATGGTGCCTTGGTGGTTACCATCTGATAAAGCCAGTATTCGCTCGGACCAAAAGCACTCATCATCCCTGATTGTTCATGATGGAATCTTCTAATCAGATGTTCCCCCATCCAAGATCTATCCGGCGGGTCCAGCAGCGTGTCGACAACCTTCTCATATGAGATTTTTGACAACTCATCCAGTTCCGATGAAGTCGCCCCGAAGCCAGCCCGTCTCATAAGATGAGCTAGCAATCTCCTGTTTTCTGTGCCAGTCATGTGAACCCTTCCTTTATTTAAATCTAGTTATTTAGAGTAACTGATTATGTCGTCCGCAATTTTTTCGGCCATCATTATCACAGTGGCGTTTGTATTTGCCCTTACCACATCCGGCATTATCGATGCGTCTGCGACTCTCAGGTTATAGACTCCGTATACAAGTCCGGTCTCAGTTACAACTGCCAAATCATCGTTCTCTGGGCCCATTTTACAAGTCCCTGATGAATGATGCTGCGTACCAACTATTGAATACAACCATTCATCTATACTCTTGTCAGAACTCACGTCCAGATCAGTAGGATTGATTCTTGATTTAATGATCGATTTAAAATTCTCATCTTCTGTTATCCGGAGGCAAATTTTTACAGCCTCCCTCATTCTACGTAGATCTTCCGGGTGATCCAAATAGTTATAAAACAGGGTTGGATGCTCCGTTGGGTCTGAAGATTTCAATGTGATTTCCCCATTGCTCAATGCCTTTTGAAGTGCCACGCTGAAACCGAGGTAATTTTTGTCTGGGTCCAAAGGAATAGTGTCTGGCCGATGTTCACTGGTCATAAAAATAGGACTCATTTGCATATCGTTTCTAATTTCTGATCCTGGCGTGGTGAACCTCATACCAACCTGTTGGGCCTTAGGATCGTCTCCTACTTGATCCATACATGATTCGAACAGTAGAAAAGCCGAAGGATGATCCCTAAGGTTTTTTCCTACACCTGGAAGATCCTTCACAAGATCTATGTCCAGGTCTTTTAAAGCCTGCTCGGGTCCAATTCCAGACAACATAAGTAGTTGTGGAGAGTTTATCGCACCCCCGCAGAGAATGATCTCCTCAGCATCTAGGTTAAAGATATCTCCTTGGCTTTCCACTTGAACACCGATGGCTTTACGATCATCAAATCTTACCTTTCGGACAAATACCTCCCCTCGTATAGTTAAATTCAAACGATGTCGGGCTATTGAGAGATAAGTTAATGCAACACTCATCCGCACTCCATCTACATTGTTCAATGGTTTCATGCCGACGCCAGTGGATTCAGGATGGTTTTGGTCTTCAGTGAATTCGTAGCCTTGACTCATACAGGTCTGAAGAAAGGCTTTTGAAGAAGGCATAAGTTCATTCTCTGAATATCTACGTACTGGGATTGGACCTTCATTGCCGTGAAAGTCATCAGAGCCAAAAGTTAGGTCGTTTTCTGATTTCCTAAAATATTGGAGAACATCCAAATAGGACCAGCCATTATTTCCCAACTCTTCCCACTCATCATAATCCTCAGGAATTCCACGAAAGAATACCTGGCCATTAACGGAGCTCGAGCCTCCAATGATTTTCCCTCTAGGAAGCCCAAAAGGGTCACGTCCTGATACAGCTGTGGCTTTGTACCCCCACACGGGGGCTTCCGGGCCATAGGAGGCGGGCCATGGAATATTTCCATATTTGACTATATTTGGAGTGTCCTCAAAAGTGCGATAATCAGGTCCTGCTTCAAGTAACAAAATTGACTTGTTGGGATCTTCAGACAAACGGGTGGCCAGTACTGAGCCAGCCGATCCTCCTCCGACGATTATGAAGTCATATTTCATCTTAACCCTTTCCTTTTTATATTCATCTCATGTCCATACGGTTTGTTACGATCCTCTTTTTATGATGATATGCCCCAGACAATCATCATTTTCAAGGGGCCTGCACCGGTATTTTTTATGCCATGCCCAACCCCTGGCGGAACCATTAAGCCATCGTTTTTCTCAACCAAAACTTTTTCTCCTTCGATTGTCATCTCCCCACTACCTTCCAGGAAATAATAGATTTCTTCCAGTGGACGGGCGTCTCCATGAATATGATCTCCTTCACTGACCCCTTCATCTAACTCCCAGATTTCAATTTGAATGGGGAGATTGCTGAAAGATCCAAAAAGATTCCGGCGTTTTATGAGTCCGTGACCATCATGTATACGTTGAAACTTTTTCTCATCACTCCCTTCTGTTTGCCTAAAGTACATGTCAAATCCTTAACTTAAATATCCTTTGCCCTGCATTATCTTACTTATTAAAAAGAGTTTGCCTATCTTACCGGCTGGCTGCTTGATTACGTTCGAGCCATTGGGAATAGCCTCTATATTTGGAATCCTCCTCCATGAGCTTAAAAAGGCGGATCTCACCATAATAAGGCAGCCCTGACACGATCGTCACATCTTCAGCATTTCCGGACAGCCAAGTCCAAAATTCAAAATTCATCGTCTGCATATCTTTGGAGGTTAGAATAAATTTCAAATCCCCATCATCAGATATTTTTTCGAGATCTTCCAGAGAAGTGATCCAAGTATCTTGATATTCTGAATATATCGGGAGAATTGGTAAGCGAGGAATATGTGGTGAAAATTCTGCCGCATGATAGGCGACTTTCGCTGCCGTATTGTAGGAATCAGTAGCCATAAGATATCTACCTGACCCTTCTCCTTCTTTATATCTACGATAGATATATTCAATGGCTTCGGTTAAATCATGAGGTTCCGCCCGAACAATCGCCGTAATCACTGTTCCTCGAAGTCGGGCCCGTTCTATTTTAGGATCCACTTTATAGTCTCTTCCTCCTCCACCGAAGCTTACAGGCATTTGATCAAATCCAATTCGACCTAAAGTATCATCTCGTGGATTGGTAAGATTGTAGAAAGTAATGGAAAGATTGGAAACAAGGATGAGTGCGAAAGTAATCAAAAGACCATTGCTTAAAACTCTCTCCCCTGTTGAGTAATGGTTTGAATCAACCCCCGGTTTGAAAAATAGAAAAATAGGGAAAATGATAGCACTGAGCAGGCACAGGTAACTGAGATATTTATATCCTATCCATAGGGGTACTACATTGGATAAGGCGTTGGAAATATAAAGAAGCCCGACCATAAGTACCGTGTACGAAATAGCACGATACCACTGTGAGTGCCCCTGACGATCTTTGATTAATCCCACCATTCCGATTGCAGACAAAGCACAAATTGCAGGGACCGCAGAGGCCCAGTAGCTCGATAATCGCACAGTGGCTCCACCAAACCCGACTATGCAGATTAACAACCACATGAGCCATATAAGACCAATACATGGGACTAATTTTTCTTTACTGCTGGTCTTTGAAAATATTTTAGCTGGCAAATCATATACAGTCTTCAGCCCACCAAGCACAGCTAGGGGTATAAATGTGATACCTAAGAATATCTGCATTGGCCCGGTTAAAAACCAAAACCAACTAGGGTCATGGGTCGAACCATACTGCAGGCCACCAAATCGATCGAATAGATTCCATCCAAAAATCATGTCCCATATATTTTCTGAATGCATCACCGCGTCATAGTGGGAATCAAATAGCCAAACGAGCGTCGGCCAAACTAGAGCTGTAATGATGAAAATGACGAAGGCAACAGTTGCAGTCTTAAGAAATCTCCCCCACGCTTCCCAGCGCAAGATAATCACAAAAACTGCAAGCGCCGGCACAGGAAGTAAGCCCTGCCAAAGTTTCGACATGAAGGCAATTCCAATGACAGCTGAAGCTATGTAAATGAATTTAACCTGCTTTCTTTCAACTCCAATAAGTAGCATAAATATCGAGAGTAATATTAGTGCGGTGGTAAGGGGTTCCAAGAAAACACCCCTTGAGAAATTGACGTCAATCGGTGCTATTGCAAGAAATAATCCTCCGGCAAATGCAGTTAAAACTCCGTAGGTCCTTCTCAAAATCAAATACAGCAATACTACGCAAAATGTTCCACACAGAGCCGCCGGTAACCTAAGGGCCATATTTATCGGGCCGAGAATTTTTAAAAATAGACCCTGTACCCAGAAAAAGAGTGGTGGTTTGTCGGCAATAATAGACCCATCGACAAAAATGCTGGGGAAAAACCAATTGTGAAGAGATGTACCTGTATTTAAAGATGTGGCCGAATAAATTCCTAGCCCTGAATACCCGCGGTCGAGTTCGTAAAATCGCAGGGACACTGCGAAAAAGATCACCAACAGTAGACCCAGGATCTCAATCCTCTGGATCGAGATGGTTTTTAGGAAAAGCATGAAAGGTAAAGTACTATTTTATTTAGGGTAATACAACTCTGGTTTAATAGGGCAGGAGTCAAGCAATCTTTTGAACATTTATGTAATATCTGCTGCTATGTATCCAGCAAATAATCAGACATTAATTTCAAGGTCACCCCTTGGATAAATCAAGGCAATCCTTGCCGCTAGCGGGATTAAAGGTGATTGAGGTTGCCCAAGGTGTAGCTGGGCCTCATTGTGGTCGGATACTTGCAGCTTTTGGGGCTGATGTTGTCAAAATAGAGCCCCCCGCAGGGGATTGGTCCAGGAGCATAGGACCTTTTCTCGGCGATGATGAAAATATCGAATCAAGTGCAACATATCAATACAACAATTCCGGTAAAAGGAGTGTTTTGTTGGATTTATCTGTACCAAAAGGGGTTTCAAAGCTCACAGATCTTGTTTCGGAGGCTGACATACTGATTGAGGACTGGGATATTCCCTCGCGAGTATTAAACGGTATAGAAAAAGACAGATTCACCAAATTAGATTCCTCGCTAATCGAAATTAGTCTAACCCCCTTTGGGCTTTCTGGACCCTATTCCCGTTTCACTTCGACGCCTATAATCCAATTAGCCCTCGGTGGCTACCTATACTTGACTGGGTTACCTGGCAAGGAGCCTCTAATGCTTCCCGGCCATCAGCCTGACTACCTCACGGGTCTTAACGGAAATGGAGCTGTTCAAATAGCCTTATGGGAAAGAGATCACACAGGGACAGGGCAATTTGTTGAGGTGGCCATGATGGAAACATTAGCCACCCTTCACCAATTCACCATGGAAATGGAAACTTACGAAGGATTTATAAGAAACAGAAACGGTAACCTTTGGCAAAGGGAAAGTGCTTTCGCAAATTACGGGATCACAACAATTGAATGCGTCGATGGGCATATTTGCTTTGGAATATCGACGGAGGATCAATGGGAAAGATTGTGTATCATGATTGGCAAAGAGGAGTTTCTCAAAGACCCACAATACGCCACTCGTTCAGGAAGGCGCTCCTTAGCAATTTATTTGGATTCATTACTCAGGGAATGGGTTGGGGAAAGGACGAGACATGAGGTTATGGTGGAAGCCTCGGAAACGTGGGAATTGCCAACAGCCCCGGTTTTGGGGATATCTGAGGTTTTAAAAGATGAACAATTTTTACATAGAGGTCTATTCACAGAAATCGATCACCCGATAACAGGCAAGGCACGTTTTCCAACTTTTCCCTTTAAAACTGTCGATATGATTCCCCATGTATCCCGTGCCCCGCTGTTAGGTGAGCATACCTCAGAGGTAATAGGTTCGTGATCCCCAAAGGAGAAAAAATACAAGGGAGCCTAGCCGGCCTTAGAGTGCTAGATCTGACCAGGGTTTGGGCAGGGCCATTGGCAACCCGGATATATGGGGATTATGGAGCCAGTGTTTTAAAAATTTCCGACCCAAGAGTGCCCTTGGTAAGCCCGAACGGCCTTAATTCTAAGCTCAACAGGAACAAGAAAAATATTGGCCTGCGGCTTGATAAAACCGATGGAAGAAATATATTTTTGGAACTCACTGCAATCTCCGACGTAATCATCGAAAATTTTCGTCCTAGGGTAATGCGCAATTTAAACATAACTTATGAAACCTTGGCCAGAATTAACCCACATATAATCATGTGTTCTATGCCTGGGTTTGGGCTGGAAGGACCGTATTCTGAATACCCGGCCTTCGGTACTACAGCTGAGGCTTTGGCGGGTATTCCAGGATTGATAGGTTATGACTCTTCCCTACCTATTTCCACTGGTATCGCTTACGGGGATCCAATCTCCGGTTTGAATGCGATGGGAATTCTTTTAACTGCTCTCAGACATCGAAATATCACCGGCACTGGTCAATTTATCGATATCGCCTTAGCGGCCAGCCCAGCTTGCAATTTGGGGGAATTTTTTGCTGCTAATTCTTCAAATGGGTATGAACCAACAATTAATGGAAATAAAAGTGAACATTATTCTCCTCACGGAGCCTATAAAACGAGAGGAGAGGATCAATGGATCTCTATTTCGATAACTAATGAAGAGTCCTGGAAGACTTTGACTGAAATCATAGATAACCCTATTTTAGGCTCAGAAGACTATCGTGTTTTTGAAAACCGTAAGAAAGATGAAAAAATGATCGACACCCATATATCTGACTGGTTTGCCTCTAAGGATTCTAAAGAGGTCATGTTTCAACTTCAAAATAGAGGAATCGCAGCCGGTGTAGTTTCAAATAACAGACAGTTACTATCAGATACGCATTTAAACAAACGTGAATTTTTCGCCGATATGGATGAACCTCTGTTTGGGGTAAAGCGATATGACGGGCAATCCATTCGAGGTAATTTCACGAGTATGTCGGGTTGGAAAACAACGGAAGACGTAGGTGAAAGCAGCAAAGAGATCTTGATGGAATTACTGGGGTACACTAGTGACGATTGTGAGGCATTAGAAAAAGAAGGCACAGTTTTATTCCGATAAACTGTCTAAAACAGGAGAAATATGTAATGGCTGGACATCAGGTTAATTCCCCCATGACCGGACAAGTTATTGAAATATCGGTTGAAGTTGGACAATCCGTTTCTGAGGGAGATCTCTTAATTGTTATTGAATCTATGAAAATGGAAAATGAGATCTTTTCTGAAGTTAATGGCACTGTAACTTCTATTGAGGTGGAAGAGGACCGGAACGTCAGTGAAGAAAACTTACTTATGACAATCGAAATCTAATCTTAATTTCTCAAACCATACATGTTTTAACTGGAGGATCTAATGCCTATAGACCCAAATAGAGAAACTTGGAAACCAGGTATGCCCTGGGAAAAGGCTCTTGAAGACATAGACTATATAACTGCTCTAGGTCAAGAAATGGGAGGTGCCGAAAGAATAAAGCGACAGCATAGTGGCGGTAGATACACTGTCAGAGAACGGGTCAACAAAATGTTGGACAAAGGAAGTTTCGTAGAGTACGGACCAATGATTGGGGCCGCCGAATACGATGATGATGGTAACTTAGTTGAATTTTCACCGGGTGC
>DJMH01000042.1:0-462 GCA_002435305.1 Dehalococcoidia bacterium UBA6495 | reverse complement strand
CATATCAGGCGGTAGTCCACATAATGTTAGGAAACACCCTACTGATTTCATGCAGCCGCTCGCCTCCCAATACGGCATTCCTTACATCCAACTTGTCGAAGGTGTCGGGCATAGTGCCAAATCAGACGAAGCCAAAGGCCATATGGGATTGCCCGATGGTGCCCTCTGGTGGAGAGGGATAGAACTCCTAAAAAAGGTGCCCGTCGCTGCAGGAATAATGGGGTCTGTCGCAGGAGCACCGGCTGCCTTTGCCCTAATGTCTCATTTCACAGTTATGGTTAAAGGACAATCTCAAATCTTCCCTTCGGGTCCACCTGTGGTCAAAAGGGCGATCGGAGAGGATCTCGACAAGGAAGAGTTGGGGGGCTACAAAATGCATGTCCATGAAAGTGGTCAGGTAGATAATGTGGCGGATTCCGAAGAAGAAGCTTTTGAACAGATCAAACAATTCATTTCGTATTT
>DJMH01000053.1:2823-38042 GCA_002435305.1 Dehalococcoidia bacterium UBA6495 | reverse complement strand
TCAGTGAGAGAACATTGATAGCATTTCGGCCTTTGGGCCTTGCATGTGTCTCGTCCATGCTTAATTAAGTACATATGGAATTGGAAAACCTCTTCCGGTGCTACTAATGATTCTAAAATATCGTGGGCCTTCTCAGCCGATATTTTTTTGCCTACCAAAGAGAGCCGCTGGGCCACTCTGTAAATGTGAGTGTCTACGGGCATGGCAGGCATTCCGAATGAAAAACAGAGAATTATGGCCGCCGTTTTCGGTCCCACCCCCTTTAGATTTATAAGCCAGGCCTTCGCCTCTTTGAGGGGCATTTCAGCGAGAAAGCTAAGATCAAAGGAACCCAATTCCTCTCTGATTTCGTTAAGAACCGACTTTATCCGCGGAGCCTTTGTTTTTGAGAGCCCGCCACGTCTTATAGCAACTTCAATGTCATCAACGTCGGCATCGGCTATGCGATCCAAATCACCGAATACAGCCCAAAGATTATGAAAAGCTCTCTCGGAATTAATGTCCGAGGTGTGTTGGGACAAGATGGTATAGACCAGTTCCTCGGCGGCATTGTATCGGGGTTTCCATGGGATAGAGCCATAAATATCCGAAAGCAAATCAGAAACTGCTTTTACTTTCAGTTTTTTTGTTTTCGATCCGTTTCTCATTCCAGTCATATCAACAAACAATCCTTACGAAACACTATAATCTGCTTCATAGAAAAGTAAAGATGTTAGGCACTTGATAAATGACTACAGTTGGAATAATAGCGAACCCGTCGGCTGGTAAGGACATAAGACGACTTATTTCGCAAAGTAGATTCGTTTCAAATCAGGAAAAGGTTAATCTCCTGCAGAGAGTTATAAAAGGACTTTCCGGAGTCGGCGTAAATGAAGTATTACTTATGCCAGATTCCGGACATATCGCACAAGAAGCTGTATCCAATTTGCAGGAGATTATTTCTGTAAAATTTCTCGAAATGACAATTTTGAATTCCGAACAAGACACCATTACTGCAGCAAAACTGATGCAAAAACAAGGGGTTTCTGCCATTGTCACATTGGGGGGCGATGGTACCAATCGTGCAGTGGCTCTTGGCACATGCGAGGTTCCGATTATGCCACTGTCTACAGGTACCAATAATGTGTTTCCATTCTTGATTGAAGGAACCTTGGCGGGAATGGCTGCAGGAACTGTGGCATGTCACCTAGTCGATAAAGAGTTATGTGCCCCAAGGTGCAAAAAAATGAGTGTGTATAAAAGCCGAAATATGGCAATGGACCTGGTTGATATGGCTTTAGTGGACATCGCTATCTCAACAGAAACCTACGTTGGTGCACGGGCTATTTGGGATATAAACACAGTGTCGGAGATATTTTTGGCCGTCGCCAAACCTGACAGCATAGGCCTTTCCTCTATCGGGGGTCTTACGAACCCAATATCCGCAACGGATTCCCATGGACTTCATATTGAAATAGAAAAACAAATCGGTTCTAAATATGTTTCCGCTCCTCTGACAGCAGGTAATATCGCCAAAGTTGGAATCAAGAGTATTTCTAACATGGTGCCGGACCACGCATATGTGATAAAAAAGACTCCTTGCACCATCGCTTTAGATGGTGAACGATCTATTCCATTACGGGATGGAGATTCGATCACGATAATTTTAACGGGGGATGGTCCTCCCGTGATAGACCCTCACAAAACCTTAAAAATAGTTGGTCAAAATAAAGTGTATTTTAAGGATTAGCATTTAAGAACCAATTAACGACCTTACTTTATTATAGTCACTAACGGCAGAATCCTTCTCCCCGATAGCCCAAAGCGCCATGCCACGGTTGTTGTAGGCATACCAATATTCACTATCAATTTCTATGGCCTGCGTAAAATCACTGATAGCGTTTGTGTAGTCCTCTTTATCGGAGAGTGCCATGCCCCGATTATTATATGCATCTCTATATTCGTTGTTTAATTCGATTGCTTTATTGAAATCCAGGATCGCATTGCCAGGATCACCAAGGTATCGTAGGCAAATTCCCCTATTGTTTAATGAAATAGAATCTGATGAATCCATTCCTATTATTGCTGAATAATCCAATATAGCTTCTTCATACTTTCCTTTATCTAGGTATGCGTTGCCCCTGCGGAACAATAGAACTTTATCTTCTGGAGCCGAATGTAAAAGAGAGGTGAGGGATTCGATCAAATCCTGTAGGTAGTCCATATCACTTTTGGAACTTAAGTCCGGATCATTTTTCCAATTCAATGACATCAAAATATCCTTTATCTGACCTAGAGAATTCTCGTGCATCTTTTACCCTTAGTCTGGTAGAGAGTAAAGTGTTTTCCGGGAAATTTTGAGGGTCGTAATATCCTATATCAGTGCTTTCATTTGACATAATCAAATAGCCTGAAATTTTTTCACAAAGAAATAATGCAGTCACGTATTGGACCAGTTTTCCGTTTGGATATTGGATAGCAGTGTATTCTGTAAGATCGGAATACAATTTTATCAATGCTTTTGCCCTCACTGTGATGTTAGTTTCCTCTAGGACCTCTCTTTCCACACAGTCGGTCAAATTTTCTCCTATTTCTAAACGGCCTCCTGGTAGCCCCCACCAACCTATGTCAGTTCGTTTTTGAAGAAGTACGCGTCCAAATCGGTCATAAATGATTCCTGATGCTGAAACCCCGATTTCATCAGGGCCTTTTATCAAAGGCATACCACGACAATCAACTTGATGGTTAAGTGTCCGTTCAGATACTGTCATTTGGTCCCCAAACCCACAATGTTGGGAATAGTGATTGGAATCCCTACGTTGAGATTGAATATGTCATATTCTAATTTGGTAAACGGAGCAGATTTTACGGTACCTAGTATATCTCTTTTAAGGTGGCATCCCGTGGTGGCAAAAATCCATATAGGGTCTAGGAGTTGCTGTAGTAATTTTCCAGAGAAACTTCCAGCAACAGTATGTTCGTAGAAGAAAAATTTCCCACCCGGTTTAAGTACTCGATAAATTTCCAAGATAACTTTTTCAACATCATTTACCATACAGAGAACCAGGGTTGTGACAACCGAATCAAAGATGTTGTCGTCGAATGGCAGTTTTTCCCCAAATGAATTTACGATGGATATATCTTTGTTGAAGTTATTAACCCTCTTGCTAAGCTTATTGGTCATGTGAACATCGGGTTCAACTATGGTTAAGGAGCTGGTCGTTTCGAAATAGGGCAAATTTGCTCCCGTTCCACCACCGACCTCTAGGGTTTTGCCATGGCTTTTCCCGGCTGTCATATGTCGATACGGAATGACTTTGGGTTCAACAATTGAATTTAAGACATCGTACCATTGAGCGAAGCACCATTTAGATATAGACATTGTTTAGCTAACTCAGTGATGGCACCCTCTGGCTGATATGTCCCAAACAGCTTCCACCACGCCATCACGAACTCCAATGAAATTATCCCATCTGTTAACCAATATATCCTGCTGGGAAGTGCAGATAAATAAAGTTTGGCCGATTCTGAAAATATTTCCCTCTTTTACACTGAGGACACTATAGGAATCATGCATTTCTATGAAGGTTAATTCATCATGTCCTTCGATGGTTGGTGTTACCCCAAGAGGTCCGCCCAGGCACCGGAGTCCAGCGTCTATTACAATCTCAGTTTCAGTCACGTCTATAACGGTCGTTAAAACCTTTCCTGCTAGAGAAAATTCTTCCATATATTTTGCAGGACCGCTCATGAGAGCATAAGTGCCCCCCTCTACTTCAGTCACACCTTCTATTTGGGGAGCAACGTCGTAAGAAAAAGTTTCCCCTGACGAAACGATTGTGACTTCAATTCCATGATCTTCAATGGCGGTCTTCACTGCCAAGCATTTGTCTATATACCGTTTACCCTCTATGAACCGTGTTTCCTTATCCGCGAAACCATCTACTGTTTGATGGCTCATAACACCCAAAAATTTTATTGAAGCCAGCGATTCCGCCAGTTTTGCTAGTTCGACTCCTTGTTCAGCAGTTCGAATGCCTGCCCGCCCCATGGATGTATCAACTTCTATCAAGACTCCAATTTCAGAACCTATTTCCTGAGCTATTAAAGACAAAGAATTTAAATTTGTTTCATTGTCGATGCAAACTTTCACATCTGCTCTTTTTGCCAGGTAGGCCAACCTTCTTTGTTTATCTTCACCTACAATTTCACTGGTGATTAGCACATCCCGTATGCCGCCTTCAACCATGACTTCAGCCTCTGAAACCTTGGCTGTGCACACCCCGTTTAAAGTGCCACCAATTTCTATTTGGCGCCATAATATGTCAGGACACTTTATGTTTTTTGCATGCTGACGCATTTTACATAGGGTATTGGAATAAGTTTTTGAAATAACATCAAAATTCGATTCCATTAATTCAAGATCGATAAGAAGACTTGGGGTTTCTATCAGATCAAGTGTGGCGCCTAGGTTTGGCCGATATGGTTGCATAATGTTTTCCTGATTTTATTTGAATGTGCCACGGGCGGTGGTTTCAATAACTGACTCTAATCGATCATTTTTTATGAGGTTTATAAAATCGTAAAGGTTAAAGGTGTCTGAGTAGTTAGCTGGCCTCAGTAAAATTTTGTCACCGATTTTCAAATCCATCTCGGCCGTGTCAAAAACAAGGTATCCGTGTTCGGCGCTCATTTTTTCTACCACAGCATTTCCATAATTGACGACGGATGGAACTCCTCGATCTATGCTAATAGCTTTTTGTCCACAATCTATGTATGCCCGCCCAGGTTCAGGGGTACTCATAACTGTTGACACTACCGAGCAGACTGGGAAATACCCATTTATCTCGAAAGGATAATTTCCAGATATCAAACCTGTTATCTCCGATGGCAGGTTGGCATGAGCTTTCGTCAATGATTGATTTGATGTGTTTATCAACAACTCATTTGAGGTGAAAAAATGAGATTGAAGAAAAGATTTAGCAGATAGAATTTCCTTAAAAGACCCTTCTAAACTGTCACTACCTTTAGAGACGGTGATCAGTCCTTTCCAATTAATTTCGAAATGCTCCTCGAGTAGTTTTACAAGCTCTAATAATGTCTGATGAGTTCTTATTCCAACTGAGTCTGATTTATTCGGGATTCTGAACAGGACGGAGAGATTTTCGCTGGAGAAATGTTTAAGCAGATTTAGATGGGCCAAATTGGAAATAGATATGGTGACATGAGCTGTGTTCACCAGCCGGTGCAAAGATTCCACCTTACCTGTACCAACGGGCGGGGATTCAATAATTATATTTTTAAAGCCATTATTTGCAAAAGAATGCGCCTGCTGAAGTGTATCGACAAATACTGGGGCTTCGTGATCAAAATTCGTTTGGTATCGGGCAATCCCTGCTGCCCCGTGTGTGCCTACATTGGGAATGAGTTTACAGGATGTATCCTTTAGATAGGATTTTGCATTCTCTATATTGGACTTCAAGAGCTTGCTATTTACTAATAAGGCTGGAGTGTCTAATTCGAGATAATGATGGCCGATAGGTTTTGATGTGGGTCTTTCCATTTATAATGCCTTTAAAAATATATCGATTAATATATCAGAAAGAGATACCTTCACATATATGGAATCTTTTACAGAGCGTACACAGGAAACTCACCAGATATACCCGTCGGAAAATGGACTTTCTTACACCATCACCGGGAAAGACGGGAAGAGGGAAGGCTTTATCAAATATGATTCTGTAGAATCTGTTTACGTTGAATCCATTAGTAGACAGTCAAGATTCACTTTTGTTTGGCTAGCAATGCTCGTGGTTTTAATCTTTATAGCTATGGCTGCTTTAGATGGATTTTTTATAAAAATCATTGCCTTATGTGTATTCACTCTAATGGGATCGTTTCTCTTGTTTGATCAATATTCTCAAGAAAATCAGCCGTGCCTTGTAATCCAATCTAATGGATTCTCGGCGAAATTTCCCCTTGAAAAAAATTTGGCCGACGATGAATTGAGAGATTTGATGGGCACAATACTGGAATATATAAACACTGATAATTCTAAAAACCCCGATGTGAATAGGGTTTTTATTCCGCGGTAAGCCCTATTCTCAGGTTTGGAACAGCATCCATGTCCAACTGCAACGGGAACCCGTTTTTGAGGTTAAAGAATGCAGCGGCTCCTATCATAGCTCCGTTGTCTGTACAAAGCGGAGCACGTGGTACAAAAACTGGTATGTCTATAACCTCGTTCATTCTTTTTCTTAAGCGACTATTGGCCGCAACGCCACCACCAAGAATTACAGACTTACTATTGGTTTCAAGAACTGCTTGTTTGGTATTTCTTATTAGGCAATCAACGATAGCTTCTTGAAATGCAAAGGAATACTCTGTTGTTTGGTAGACACTTGGGCCTTTGTCGTCAACAGCGGGATAAAATCCATCGGACTCGGCCCGCCTTACCAACGCTGTTTTAAGCCCACTGAAACTGAAATCTAAAGAATTCTTTATTTGGGGTCTCGGTAAGGGGTTAATTTCATCTCGAGCCTTCTCAGACATTTTTTGAATTTCAGGGCCCCCCGGAAAACCTAGACCAAGCACTCTGGCGGCCTTATCAAAGGCTTCTCCTGCAGCATCATCCCGGGTTTTACCTAGCAATTCATATTCTAAGTGGTCCTTCATCAATATTAGGTCAGTATGACCTCCAGATGCTATTAGGCAAACTATGGGAAATCCTGCCTTGGAATCCGGTTCCAAGCCTTCCAGCCAAGCTGAATAAATATGCCCTTCTAAGTGGTTTATTCCTATCAATGGTTTGTCCCAAGCCATCGATAAACCCTTTGCGGAATTCACACCTATCAAAAGAGAGCCCGCTAAGCCTGGGCCATATGTGACGGCAATTGCATCGATGTCTTTATGAGTCATGTCAGCTTTATTTAAAGCTTCATTGACAACGGGGATAAGAGATGTGAGATGTTCCCTTGAGGATATTTCAGGGATGATGCCCCCATATTTCTTGTGCATGTCCGACTGGGATGCCACTATGTTTGACCGAATTGACGTGCCATCCGTTATAACGGCTGCCGCTGTGTCATCACACGAGGTTTCTATTCCCAAAACGTTCATAATAACGAATTTCTCAGGTTAGATATGCCATCGCATACGGAAAAATTATCATTAAAAACAGCGCTGCCTGCTACTAATATACTTGCTCCACTCCGGACTGCCTCCAAAGTAGTGTCTGAATTTATCCCGCCATCGACCTGTATAGGTATGGAGAGTCCTTGAGATTCTATTTCCTTAGACAGGGTTTGAATTTTCATTAGGCTTTCTGGTATAAATTTCTGCCCTCCGGCACCTGGTTCTACTGACATTATCAATATTCGGTCGACGATGTGAAGAATATCGAAAATCTTTTCAACAGGGGTTCTAGGATTTAACGCTACACATTTCCTAACATCAAATTTACCTAGCTCTACCAATGTGTGTATCAATGTCGGGCATGCCTCGTAATGAACTGTAATCGAATCAGCTCCTGCAGCCACAAATTCAGAAAATTGATTTTCAGGGTGTGTGGTCATCATGTGTATATCTAAGGGTAAACGGGATAAACTTTTCACAGCTTTTATGATGGGGGTCCCAAATGTGATTGAAGGGACAAAATGCCCGTCCATAACATCGATGTGAATGCCGTCAGCTCCGCAAGTTTCGGCCTCGTGAATTTGCCTGTCCAGCTGAGAAAAATCGGCGGATAGAATCGATGGATGCAGTTTAAATTCAGCCATCTTACCCTCCCAGTTTTCGATAACCGGCTTTGATGGCTTGCTGCACCATTTTGAAAGAGGTCCCGCCTACAGTATTTCGGGCACTAATCGAAGATTCTACGCTGATTTCGTAGACGTCTTCGTCAAATAACATAGAAAAATCTCTATACTCTTCTAAAGAAACCTCGCTGAACATTTTATGGTTATTGGATGCGTAGTTTGTTAACTCACTAATTATTCCGTGAGCTTCTCGAAATGGAACTCCTTTAATTACTAAATAATCGGCGAGGTCAGTAGCTAGAACCATTCCGCCTTCAGCAGACTGTCGAGCCTTTTCTGAATTTACATATATACCAGGTAGCATCCCGACAAAAACTTCCAAGACTGATGTTAAAGTATCATGACTGTCGAAAAATCCTTCTTTATCTTCCTGCAAATCTCGATTGTAAGTCATCGGTAAGCCTTTCAAGATTGTCAGCATAGAAATTAAGTTACCGTACACTCTTCCGGTTTTACCTCTTGAAATCTCAGCAAAATCAGGATTCCTTTTTTGTGGCATGATGCTGCTTCCGGTAGTGTATTCTGCCGGTAATTTAATAAGTGAAAACTCTTCTGTTGTCCAAAGAATTAATTCTTCAGAGAATCTAGAAATATGCATCATACATATTGACGCTGCCGATAAATAATCGATTACAAAATCCCTATCCGAAACAGCATCCATACTATTTCCAGAAATCTCAGAGAACCCTAACTCCTTGGCAACATAAGAACGGTCCAAATCATATGGAAGTCCAGCCAAAGCCCCGCTGCCCAGCGGTAAAACATCAGTTCTTTGGTACGCCTCCTTAAATCTTGTTTTATCTCTTGTAAGCATTTCAAAATACGCCAATAGATGATGGGCAAAAAGTACAGGCTGTGCTTTTTGCAAATGGGTGTACCCAGGAATAATTATGTTGTTGTATTGCGATGCAAGATCCAATAAAACGCGCTGTAGGCCTGTAAGTTGTTCTATAACGATATTTATCGAATCTCTAACATACATTCGCATATCTAAAGAGACTTGATCATTTCTAGAACGGGCAGTATGAAGTTTACCGGCTACGGAACCAATCTTTTCATGCAGCCGGCTTTCAATATTCATGTGAATATCTTCTAATTCTGGCCTCCAGGTAAAAATGCCAGTCTCAATTTCCGATTCTATTTCTAGTAATCCGGTGACGATAGCATCCCTATCGGGCAAAGTGATTATTTTCTGATTGCAGAGCATAGAGGCATGAACAATGGAGCCTTTTATGTCCTGCTTGTACAACCGTCGATCATAGTGTAAAGAGACGGTAAAATCTCCTACCTTATCTGATAGCTCTTTAATAAATGGATTTTGATCTTTTTTGTTGCTCATATACCGGTACCTAAACCTATTTCTTTCTCACATACATGATATACGACAGAGACTTTTTACATTGATAGCATAGGATTATAGTAACGTAGTACAAATAACATGACACAACTCACTCAAAATAATGGTCAAATCAAAAATAATTATTGTGTAATAGATCTTGAAACGACCGGTTTGGACAACCTTACCGACGCAATAATTGAAATAGCTGTCATTAAATTTGATTTAGACGGGATATCAGAAACCTACCAATCTTTTGTGAACCCCGGAAGAGAAATACCTCCCTTTATAAGTGACCTCACCGGTATTTTTGACAAGGACGTCCTCGTAGCCCCTGAATTCAATTCGATCATCCCAAAATTGAAAGAATTTATCGGAGACTCGATATTGATCGGGCATAACGTTGGGTTTGATGTCGGATTCCTGAGGGAATTTGGATTTAATTTTGAAGGAACCATATTCGACACTCTGGATTTATCTTATGTTATTCACCCTACCCAATTAGATTACAGTCTAACTGGACTTAGTTTGTTTTTGGATTTGGACATCTCAAATGCCCACAGGGCCATGGCAGATTGTGAAAACACTATGAATCTCTTCATTAATCTAGTCACAGCAATAAAAAATATGAAACTGCGAACTTTTGTGGAAATCAACAACATGGCGACAAAGGGATCATGGGAAAGCCTTCCTGTTTTGCAAGCATTATTGTCTGAAAGATTATTGTCTGAGAAAACTCAAGAAAATACCCTCTCCCCTAAGGCAGATCCTTCCACAGAATCCCAAACCGAAATCCAAAGCAAAGATCGAAATTTTTCTACTGATTTGCAAGAACTTTTCTCCGACCATGGTGCCCTGGCCTACTCCTTGACTGCTTTCGAGGAGCGACAAGAGCAACTGGATATGGCAGTGATGGTAAAAGAGACAATTGAAAATAACAGCACTTCAGTCATAGAAGCAGGAACGGGAGTCGGCAAATCCATGGCGTATTTGATTCCTGCAATCCAGTACGCAAAAGATAACGATAAGCGGGTAGTGATTTCGACCAATACCATAAACCTGCAAGATCAATTGATGGAAGAAGATCTACCGATCGCAGCTTGGGCAGTGAAGACAGGTCATAAAACTGCTGCGAATAGTGATGTTAGATACTCTGTATTAAAGGGTAGGCGAAATTATCTGTGCCTTAAAAAATTCCGGTATTTCGCCTCAAGAGAACAACTGGACAAAAGTGAAACTATTTTAATATCGAAAATTCTAGTTTGGTTGGATACGACTTTAACAGGAGATCAGGCGGAATTAAATTTATCTAGAACGCAACATAGGTTTCTTTGGTCAAGGTTGAACGCTGAAGGAGCCTTTATGTGTGGGGGGTACAACGGGAAATGTTTTTTAAAACAGGCTCGAGAAGAAGCAAGTACTTCAGATTTAGTTGTCGTAAATCATTCCCTCCTTATGGCGGATCTTAAATCTGGTAGATCCCTACTCCCAGAATTCGGGGCTTTAGTGATAGATGAAGCCCATCATCTTGAGGATCAAGCAACTCAGGCCTTTGGGTTTCAAGTTTCCCACGGTCTTGCTGGTGAAACACTTTCACCACTGAGAGGCCGAGATTCGATATTCTCAAATATAAACACCTTATTTGCACCACTGAAAATGAATGCGGAGGATGTAAGAGGATTATCAAACTCAAGCGAATCTGTTGCTTCATCACTAAAAAGTTTGCAGGATAGTTTCAATATTCTCTTTTCCTTTGCCACCGAAATCATGAAGCAATCAACTGGACATAAATCGTCTTTCCTACCATCAGATAAATACCGAATCAAAATTGGTGAAGAGCCACCATTGTGGGACGATCTGTGTTCGCTGGGAAGAGATATTGAAGGACAGGTTTCCTCTATATCCAAAGGATTGATTGCTGCGAACAGAATCTTGGAAAAATATGAAAACCACCGTAGCGTCGTCGAGATTTTGGGAGATATCCACAATACTCAAAATTCCATTGTTGAGGTAAATAATTTCATTCAACATTTTCTTTTTGAGCGGACACAAAATTATGTTTATTGGATATCACTCGACCATAACCCTGATTATTCTACATTGTCGGGAGCACCTATCGAGGTTGGTGACCAACTAAAGGATCAACTGTTTGACCAAGATTTTTCCGTGGTAATCACTAGTGCCACCTTGAGCACAGATGGCTCTTTTCAGCATATCAACCAGAGGTTAGGAATAAATCCAGAATACCAGTTGCTGTTAGGGTCCCCTTTCCCCTATGAGGATTTGGCAACTGTAGTGATGCCAACAGATATACCGGACCCGAGGGAACCCTATTATGAGGAAATGGTTGCTAAGAATATATATCAAGCTGCCATGGCAGCAGGTGGCCGCACCATTGCATTATTCACGTCATATTCCTCTTTGAAGACAGTCTTCCAGTTGCTTAAAGATAAATATTCTGGGGATTATTTGGACATATTGGCCCAGGGCATGTCAGGAACTCCAAGACAATTGATTGAGAGGATGAAGAAACATCCTGAAACAGTGCTACTGGGAACCTCATCTTTTTGGGAAGGAATAGACCTCAGGGGAGATGCCTTGCAAGTGTTAGTGATAACACGATTACCTTTCGATGTGCCCAGTGATCCGATCTATTCAGCACGGGCTGAAAAATATTCAAACCCATTTATGGAATACGCTCTTCCGAATGCTATTATTCGATTTCGCCAAGGGTTTGGAAGATTGGTCCGTTCAAATAAAGATCGAGGAGCGGTTTTCATTTTAGATAGTCGAGTGATCAACAGCAGGTATGGACACAGGTTCATCAAAGCTTTGCCAAAAATGGAAATTCAACGCCCGAAATCGGAAGAGGTCGAAAGCATAGTCTCCAACTGGCTTGGTATTTAAGTTGATACTGTCTTCCAAATACCCGTACGCTCTCGCCGAAACCCTTTATAGCGGACAGGCTTTCAGATGGCATCCCATACTAAATGGGGAGGCGCATGAAGGGATTCTAGATGGTGTCAGAGTAAGGTTAAGTCAAAAAGAAGATGGGATACACTTTAGTTCAGAGAGTGGGGACTCCTTTGATGTTGGATTTATAAAAAAATATCTTCGGCTAGAGGATGATTTACAACTAATTTATTCCCAATTATCATCGGATACCTATTTCACTCAGGCAAAAGATTTGTATGAAGGGCTTCATATTTTAAGACAGGATCCTTGGGAATGCCTCGTAACATTCATTTGCTCGGCAAACAATAATATTCCGAGAATCAAATCTTTGGTGAAAGGGTTATCAGAAACCTGCGGAGAAAGAATCAGAGATCAATTTGGCTATTTTTACTCTTTTCCTGAACCGGTTTCTATTTCAGAGATTGGGGAGTTAGGATTAAGGAAGATCGGGTTAGGTTTTCGGGCCAAGTACGTGGCAAAAGTAGCCGAATCGGTTGTTAGAGATGAAATAGACCTTAAAAGTTTCAGGTTTTTGGAATACCAGGAAGCATTAACTGAATTACTTAAATTTCCAGGGGTGGGAGATAAGGTAGCCAACTGTGTTTTGTTATTTTCAATGGATAAACTTCAAGCATTTCCGGTCGACGTATGGATAAAACGTGTCCTGCGGGAAAATTATCTCAATGATTCTGACGAGCCCATTCCTGACACCAAACTTCGAGATTGGGCTCAAATCCATTTTGGTGAATTCGCCGGATATGCCAACCAGTATCTTTTTCACCAAAGAAGGCTAATCTAACATCTGAATTAAGTCGAATAATTTAATTTTCAGGTTTTGCTGGAGCAATAAATTCCTCAGGATTAAATTCCTCTGGCATCACAAGTTTTCGAACTGGGTAATTGATTTCGATTCCTTCAGAAGCGAACCTAGCATGTATTCTTTTCATTAGCTCGCTTTTCAATGTGAAAGTGCCCTGACGATCCACAGCTTGTACAAAGACAAAAAAATCTATATTCGAATCACCGAAATTTGAGAATCCGAAAAATGGTTCAACATTTTTAACGGAATGAGGAGACTCTTTTACCAGGGATGTCGCCTCTTCCAGGGCAATAGTCTCCACGTGACTCAAGTCAGATTCATAGCTCACCCCACAAGTAACTATTATGTTCATCGCTGGGGTGGGACTGAAATAGTTAGTTACAATACTTCCCGCCATACGAGAGTTTGGAATAATCACCAGATTATTAAACCGGGTCCGAATTTTGGTACTTCGCCAACCCACGCTTTCCACATAACCCGATGGCCCACCGTCTAATTCTATAAAATCACCTGTCTTTAATTCTCCTTCAGTGACAACATATGTCCCTGCAAAAAAATTACTTAAGGTTGGTTGAACTGCCAAAGCGACGGCCAAGCCGCCTATGCCTAAACCGGCTAGTATTGGACTGGCGGATATTCCTAAACTGTCTATAGCGACTAGGCCACCTATCGCATATATCGTTATCGGCAATACTCTTCTGAATATGGGAAGCAAAGTGTCATCCAGGGTCGTAGCCGTATTCATTGCCACATTTCTTAAATACCACCTGATTGTTCGATCAGCGAGGTGAGAAGTAGTGAATGTTGCGATGAAAATTGCCAAGACCTTCCAGAGCTGGAAAGCATATTCGCTCGTTCCGTTCAGAGAGGCGAATATCCCCTCCTCTATTCTTGAAATAGTGAAATATCCGAACAGCAATCCCAAAGTTATGACGAATAAAACAGTGGGGCCTTTAATAGAACCAACTATCACCAACAAGAGTCGGTCAGCATTATCCTTGTTTGTACGTTTTGTCAAAATAGCCAATATTACCCGAAGGAGTATTGCTAGGGTCACAAAAGCAGCTAGAATGAGGCCGGCGGCTATGGCCCCGATGAAGGAAGAATCAGTTAATTGGTTTATATCCATTCTAATTACCGTTCACAAATTTAGGGTTACATTAGATATTATAAGGTTAGAATTGGAATCTTGTTGCTGAGTTTTAGCCAAATTCTATGAAATTCTTGAAAACAGAGGATTATTTCATTTCCCTAATATATGTCAGAACTATTATCCGATAAGATTTTAGTAGTGAGGTATAATTTGCGCCTATCTTTTGTTGAATTGAAACATATGAATTGCCAGATGAACTAATGGACGAAAAATCATACATTGAAGTACGGACCCAAATAGAACAGAAGGCCTTATCTTCCCTTTCTCAAATCGGGACCCTAGACGAGCTCGAGTCTTGGAGAATTGACATACTCGGACGTAACGGAACAGTCACAGGATTGTTACGGGGTATTTCCAATTTGCCTGTGGATAGCCGAAAAGAAGCTGGTAGCGAAGCTAATTCTCTAAAAGATGTGTTAACAAAAGCGTACAAAGATCATAAAGCTGATATTGAAAACCGTGACAGTATTCGAACAGGAAACGAATCTGGTTTTTCGGACGTGACTTTACCTGGAAGGAATATAGCATTAGGAAGCCTCCACCCGACAACAGCTGTTGTTAGGGAAATATGCCAAGTCTTTGAATCAATGGGTTTCCAGACCATCGAAGGACCGGAAGTGGAATTAGACACATACAATTTTCAGAAATTAAATATTCCAAAAGAGCACCCAGCGAGGGACATGTGGAACAGCTTATGGATTGATAGGGAACTGGCCGACGGTTCTCGCCCATTACTTTTGAGGACTCATACCTCACCAATGCAAATTAGGACCATGGAATCGCAGCCCCCTCCAGTTCGAGTGGTGGTTCCCGGGAAGACATACAGATACGAAGCCACAGATGCCACTCACGAATGGCAATTTTGCCAGATCGAAGGATTAGCAGTTGATAAAGACATAACTTTTGCCAATCTGAAAGCTACTCTAGAGGAGTTTGCGAGAAGAATTTTCGGTGATAAGAGGAAAGCCAGGTTTAGATGCGATTTCTTCCCGTTTGTTGAACCAGGAGCTGAAGTTTCCATTGATTGCTTCATATGCGAAGGGAATGGTTGCCGAGTGTGTGGTAATACGGGATGGATCGAAATTATGGGAGCCGGTATGGTGCACCCAAAGGTACTGGCAGGGGTAGGTTATGATCCCGAAATATACAGCGGATTTGCCTGGGGTATGGGAGCTGAACGAATAGCAATGCTAAAGCATGGAATTGACGATATTAGGCATTTCTATTCGAATGATATTAAATTTTTAAAGCAGTTTTCTTAGCAGGTTCCTATTTATGAAGATTCCACTTTCTTGGCTGCGCAACTATGTTGAAATAGACTCTGAGGTCACAGATTTAGCTCACTCGTTAACAATGGCAGGTTTAGAAGTCGGTTCTATAGAACATATTGGCGACAAGTGGGACTCTGACTCTCTGGTTGTAGCTCAGGTTATCCAATTAGAGCCACATCCCAACGCAGACCGACTCAGACTTCCCACGCTAGATCTTGGAAAAGGAGAAAAGGCAAAAGTAGTGTGCGGCGCCCCAAATTTAAAGGTTGGACAAAAAATAGTGTTTGCAAAAGAAGGCGCTACTCTTTTTAACCCAAGGTCAAGGAAACAAGAAATTTTAAAAGGTGCCAATATTCGGGGAATTGAATCGAAAGGAATGGTTTGCTCTGCTTTAGAACTAGGTATTGGAGAAGACGACGGTGGGATATTGGTGTTGGATGATGAATGTGTTACTGGTACTCCGGCCAAAGATTTGTTGTCTGATTCGATTTTTGACACTGAACTGACGCCAAATCGTCCTGACTGTTTGTCCATCATCGGTACTGCATACGAAATTGCAGCTCTACTTGGAAAAAATATTACTGAACCGGAATCTTCGTACCAAAGTGGGGATACGAAGATAGATGACCGCATAAAAATATCAATACAAGATCCCCTTAACTGCCCAAGATACACTGGTTCGTTTATCGAAAATGTTACGGTTGCCCCTTCGCCTTTATGGCTTCAGGATGTATTAGTTAAATCAGGGCATCGACCAATTAATAACATAGTAGATATAACTAACTATGTGATGTTGGAATACGGTCAACCATTGCACGCATTTGACTTTAACAAGTTAGAAGGAGATGAAATTATAGTTAGACAGGCTTCTGAATCTGAACTATTGCAAACTCTCGATTCTCAGCGTAGAACACTTACTCCCCCGATGCTGGTTATAGCTGATATATCCAAACCTATTGGGCTCGCCGGAATTATTGGAGGCGTAAATACTGAAATAGATGAAGATACAACAGACATATTTTTGGAGGCGGCTAATTTTAATGCTGCGAATACTAGGGCTACAAGAAGCGTCCTCGGCCTCAATACAGAGGCCTCATATCGGTTTGAGCGGGATATACGACATGAACTTGCCCCTATCGCATTGAAAAGGGCTACATATCTCATTAGTCAATGGTGTGGCGGGATACCAGCCGAAGGCATCATAGATACTTTCAGTGCCCCCTACCATATTAAAACAATTGAAATTACCGAAGCCCGATTCGAGAAGATACTGGGTGTTCCGGTGGCCATGAAAGATATATGGAATATTATAAAGAGACTTGGCTTTGAGAAAATAGAAGAAGATGTGCCCCAGGTCATCAATGTGAGCCCTCCAATCTGGAGGTCAGATATTTCAATACAAGACGACATCATCGAAGAATATGCTCGTATATATGGGTATGATAATTTGCCCACTAGTCCTTTAGCCTCCCCTATTCCAAGCCAAGGTTCCGAAAACCCTCAGGCAGTGAGGGAGCATATGAGAGATAGACTCGTATCTGCCGGAATGAACGAGACCATTTCGTACTCCATTACAGATCTTGAGACCATAAATTTATTTGATTCAATTTCTAGTGATCAGCAACCTATATCGATCGCGAACCCGTTGGATGTCTCCAAAAAATATCTCCGACCCACATTGGTACCCAATGTTCTTGAAACATTGTCTAGAAACAGGCGTACGGACCAGCAAACTGGACTTAGAATATTTGAAATCGGACGAGTATTCCTTCCTTTGCAGACAGACGAAATCGACTCTATGCCTGTAGAAAAAGAACAAATCGTCGGTGCCATTACAGGATTTAGCGCTTCCACGGATTTTTGGTTGGAATCAGATCGGCTTATGGATTTTTTTGACGCGAAAGGCATAGTTGAACACATATTCCGTGGGTTGAGCGGGGCTTTGTCGTTTGCCAAAAGTGATGGAACCATTTACGAAACAGGTAAAACAGCGGATATTTTTCTTAATGAGGTTTTAATCGGACATATCGGTGAATTGAAATCTGATCTGAGTGAATTTTATGATCTCTCTGCTAGCCCCGTTGTAATTTTCCACCTTTTCCTGGAGGCAATCCAAACGGTGGCACAGGTCCAATCTGTAAACTACTCAGAACCTAGTCGATACCCGTCGTCATTTAGGGATTTGGCCCTGATATCTAGTAAAGAAGTCGATTCTGAGTCGATCGTAAGCACTATCATGAAAAACAAACTTGTGGCTGATTCATTCCCCATAGATAAATACGAGGGTGCCGAGGTGCCAGACGGAAAATACTCCCTAACAATGAGAATCGTATTTCAGTCAAAAGAAAAAACCTTATCTGCAAAAGAGATAGATAGGGCTCATGTTCAAATAATCAAATCTCTCGAACACCAATACAAAATTTCAGAACGGTATTCCTGAAACAAAAGATAAAGCGATTTATCCCAATGGTCACACATCATTATGGACATCATCACGAAGATATGCTTAGCGTGGAGGAGGCTAGGGATCATATTTTGAATCAATTCGGAGTTCTTGATGCCCAAAATTTCCTAATCACTGATGCATTAGGTTTGGTGATCGCGGATCAGATTAGGTCTGGAATAAACATACCTCCCTTGGATAATTCGGCAATGGATGGATATGCAGTCCGGTCAATTGACGTATCAACGGCAACATATCAACATCCAGTAGTGCTTGAAATACTCGAAACTATCCCCGCAGGATCTTTGCCAAGGAAACAATTAAGATCCGGAACAGCCTCAAGAATTATGACAGGAGCCCCCATTCCAGAACATTGTGACGCAGTGATACCTTTCGAAGAAACGACAGAAAAGGAATTTTCAAAACCTGGTGGATTGGCCGAAATAGGCATAAGAATACCTGCCTTTCCGGGAACTAACGTACGAGCAAAAGGCAAGGATATAAAGAAGGGTGATTCCGTGTTGCTGGAAGGTCATATAATCACGGCGGCTACTGTGGGAGTTCTTGCCTCTATGGGTATGTCTCATGTCCGAGCCATTAGAAAGCCTGTGGTTTCAGTACTTTCGACCGGAAATGAATTGCTCACCCCTGGGGAAAAACCTGCTGAGGGCAAGATATTCGATAGTAATTCGAGCTCCATTATTGCTTCTGTAAGGCAGCTGGGAGCTATACCAAAGTACATTGGGATAGCTCGAGATGAGATGGAATCAGTCCGTGACAAGCTTAGGGCAGCGATGGAAAGTGATTTAGTTATCTCCTCGGCCGGTGTTTCCAAAGGCGATTATGACATGGTTAAAGATGTAATGTCAGAACATGGAGATTTACAGTTCTGGTCGGTCCGAATGAGACCGGCCAAACCGTTGGCTTTTGGCACATTGAATAGAGATTCCGATACAGCCGTGCCGTTAATTGGGCTACCTGGCAATCCAGTCAGTTCCCTCGTAGCTTTTGAACAATTTTGTAGACCAGCAATTCTGAAAATGATGGGTAAAACCAACATGCCCCGGCCTACTATCCAGGCCGTATTAAAAGATTCGATAGTGAACTATGATTCACGCCGAGTTTACGCAAGAGTTATAGTTGAACAAACTGAAGATGGTTATACGGCTAAAACCACCGGCCATCAAGATTCAAATATTCTAACTTCCATGGTTCATGCTAATGGTCTCGCCATATGCCCAGAGGAAGAAGAGAGCAAAGACCCCGGTGATATAGTAACCGTCATTATGCTCGACGATTGATATTGCTGTAATCGAGATTAATTACAACTTATAATAAGCGACAATTTTGTGAATATAGAGGAGACTTAAATGTCACAATCCCTTGCCTATTTTCGAGGACAGATAGTTCCTATTGAACAAGCAAATGTGAATGTAATGACACATGCGTTGCATTATGGAACGGCTGTCTTTGAAGGTATCAGAGGTAATTGGAGCGACTCTGAAGAGAAGATGTTCGTCTACCGAATGCGAGAACATTACATAAGATTGTTGCTAGGCTGCAGGATGTTGATGATGGACATAGGTAAAACGGCAGACGAACTCTGCGACATCACTGAAAATTTGATAAAGGCTTGCGGTTACAAACAGGATTTATATATCAGACCTCTAGCCTATAAAAGCGAGGAACTCATTGCCAATCTAAAATTGCAGGATCTCAGTAGTGATTTCACTTTGATAATGGTCCCATTTGGGGCCTACCTAGAATCTGACGGAGCTTTAAATTGTTGCACCTCCTCGTGGCGCCGGATAGATGATACGATCATACCCCCACGTGTCAAAATTTCAGGCCACTACGTTAATAGCATACTGGCAAAAACTGAAGCTACTTTGGCAGGATTTGACGAGGCTATTATGTTAACTCCTGACGGGTTCGTCTCAGAAGGCTCTGGTGAGAATTTGTTTATGATTAATGATGGAAAATTAGTTATACCCCCAGTCTCTGATAATAATCTGACTGGCATAACAAGAGACTCTGCAATTACTATTGCCAAAGAAGACCTGGGGATGGAGGTCCTTGAGAGAAGGATTAGGAGAAGCGAGCTTTATTTTGCCGATGAAGTGTTTTTAACTGGTACAGCTGCACACATTCAGGCAGTAGGTAGACTAGATAGTAGGAATATAGCGGATGGAGAAACCGGAGAGTATACGTCGGCTATAAACGAGATATATCAAAAGGCAATACGAGGTGAAAATCCTAAGTATCGCGGGTGGTGTACAGAGGTATCTGTGAGTTAGGCCTCTAACTACAGGTTTGATAAATTCGAAATGTTTGGATTCCATTTAGATTATTATTTTTGCTGTGTACTAGCCGTTTCTGGCTTGTTATTCATACTTGTAGCCTATCGGAAGTCATCATTATCGGTTATGCCGTATTGTCTTGGTTTCATTTTGGTGTTGGCTGCGGCGATTCTGTTTTTTAATACAGAAAACAGGATAGTTAATGACTATCAAGGAGGGTTAGATGCAAATGAACAGATTGTTCTCTTTGCCTTGTCGGCCCTGACAGCTTTAATAATCCGTAAACTATCTTCAGCCGGGAAAAGGATTATCCGAAAAAATATTAATTAATTCTGATGCAAGATTTCATTCGTACCATTATCGATTTTGACCAAAAGTTATTCCTAGCCGTTAATTCAATGGTTGGAACTTCCTCGATCATTGATTCCTCGGCTAGGATTATTGGCAGCGATTATGTGGTTCCAGTTTTTCTGTCGTTGATCTTAATTTTCCTTTGGTATAAAGAAACCTCTATCCTCAGAAAATTCAAAGCCCGACTCACTGTCCTAAATAGTATTTTCACTCTTTTGGGAGCTTGCTCAATTGTCTTTATCCTAAATCAATTTTTGTTTCGAGAAAGACCATTTGACTTGCTAGAAGCAAATTTGATTTTTTATGCCCCAACAGACTCTTCATTCCCCTCAAACTCTGTAGCGGCTGTAGTAGGTCTCGCCATCCCCGTTTTTAAAACTTATAGGAAGATAGGCTACCTGATGTTATCGTCTGGTTTATGCTTAGCATTCTGCAGGATATATGTGGGAATCCACTTTCCTGGTGACGTACTTGGTGGAATATTGACGGCACTAGTTTCATTTTTTTTGTCGACGGTTTTAATGAACCTTTTTTCAAGACAACTGTATCTTTCATTATTGATATTTGAAAAATGGAAATGGCTAAAAATAGTCAGGTTATAACTGGAAGTAGGATTGTTGCTAACCCGAGATATAAAACCAATCCTACGACATCAGTTAACGTGGTGACCGCAACTGCAGAGGCTAGAGCCGGATCTATACGCAAGGCCTTTAGAATTAGAGGAAGTGATGCTCCACTAAGGCTTGCCACAATTAAATTTCCTAGCATCGCAATACCTACCACCGCTCCGATATACTCACTGCCCTGCCAGTAATAAGCGACAATTCCTGCGACCAATCCAAGCATGAGACCATGGATTAGGCCTATACCTAGTTCTTTACCTAAAAGGCGGGCAGAATCAGATTTTCTTATTTCCCCGAGCGCCATCGATCTCACTACCAACGTCAAAGTTTGAGTGCCAGCTATGCCACCCTGTCCTGCTATGACCGGAATAAAAACTGCTAGAGCCAAAACCTGTGCCAAGGTTGATTGGAATAGAGTTATTACTACGGCGGCAAAGCCGACTGTGATGAGGTTAATGAACAACCATGGTAAGCGACCTTTGACCGAGAGCCATATTGGGCTTAGAAGCTTTTCCTCTTCATCTACTCCTACCATCCGATACATATCTTCTGTAGCCTCTTCCTGTAATACGAAAATCATGTCCTCTATTTTCAGAGTACCTACAAGACGACCATATTCATCAGTAACCGGCAAGGTAAGTAAATTGTACCGTTCCATAATTCGAGCACATTCCTCTCTGACAGTATCTGCAGCTACAGAAATTATGCTAGGAAAAATTATGGAAGAGACAGGATCCCCTAGAGGTGCTGTAACCAATCTTGTTATGTTAAAAATGCCAACTAAAAATTCCTCATCATCTACCACAAGAACACTAGATATGTCGTCAAGATCAGTGTAGGAAAAATTGCGGATATAATCAGTAGTCTCCCCCACTGTCATCGATTGATTAACACTGAGGAAAGAAGTGGTCATGAGGCCACCGGCATTTTTGGCGTCATAAGACATCAATGCCAATATCTCATCCGCATGCTGCATATGCTGAGTTAGGAGATACGAGTCAGGTTGAGTAAGATTCTTTAGTATGTCGGCTGCGACCGGAGGCGAAGTTAGTTCTAAGATGCGTGATACATCTGATGGAGGTATGCCGGTCATCAGATGTATGAATTCCTCAGTTTCTAACTCTTCTGCAATTAAGGCGAAATCAGCTGGTTTGACCCAGGATATTAAATTTAATTGATGTTCTCGATTTAATCGTAGGATTACATCGGCCTGGTCCGCCGTGGGAAGAGAAAGAAACGAGAATAATGCTGTTCCCCTATTTTTTGATTCCATATGGGAAGACAAAGAATAAACCTTTTGGTCTATGTCTCCGGTCGTACCTAGAGGTTTTGCTAGGTTACCAATAATGGAATTGAGCATATAAAACAACCCTTTATATCTCAGTGAAAATTAAGCACCATAAAAGGTTAAAACTTAAGAAGGGGGATTTAAAGATATTTAAGGATCATATTATTGGGGATATTCATAACCGTGAATCAGTTAAAGATTCGTATTTTGAAACTTTTGTACCTTTCCAATATTCAACCCTTCAGCGGGATAAAACCTTTTCGCTTTGATCTCTGCAATAAGAGTTTCTTGATCAGGGATATTGTTTTCAAATATAGTGAAGCTTCTTCCAATGCCCTGAATAGAGTGTGAATCGCTGCCACCAGTGGCCGGCATATTCAGATGATTGGCTATTTCAAGCGTAAATGAATTTTCCTTTTCACTGTTGGCGCCATTGGTAACTTCAATACAATCCACCAGTGAAAACAATTTGTGTTCCGCCGCTTGTTCAGGAGTTTCAGGAGAAATTTTCCATTCGCCAAAAAGTAAATTGGCATTGTATGGAGGGCGATTGAAAAAATTTCTTAATGGGTGTGCTGCTATCAAAATCCCACCCACTTCATCTATTTTTTCTCTCAACACTTTTAGTTTGTGAATACCACTGACATAGGAGTCAAGGCCAATAGCTAATATATGCCCCATATCAGTGTTAACTTCTAAGCCAGTAACCACAGTCAGGTCGGCTTCACCGAATTCCGTTTCAATCTGAGTTGATGTCCATCCTCCACCGTGCTCCGATAGGAAAACACCGTTAAGCCCAATTCTTTTAGCTTCTACGATTAGCTGTTTCGGCAGTAAACCGCTATCGGTACTTCCTTTGACAGTATGAACGTGAAGATCAAAATTAAACAAACATAAACCTCTGTGTCAACCTATACATTCTAAGTTGAGGACTGAGGTGATTCAAGTCTTAATTAGGAATAAATGAATTCATATAGCCAAATATGGTATCAGCCACCCGAAAATTAAGAGAAATCCTCCCACTATACCTAGCATTGGTCGGAAAATCAGTGAGAGGAATTTATAGGATATAACTAGAAATAGAAGGGAAATGCCGATCACGAAGAAGGTGTAGAAAAAATTAGGACTAAATAACCCGGATCCCGGTCTTATATCCGATAGGTAAGAGAATAGAAGAGCAAACAGTATGCCTATCACCACGCAGGTAGGGTTCCAAACCATTAGAGAAGACAAAATTATCTTGGAAGGAGCTGATGTGCTGAACAAATCATTTATAGCACCTATACCGTTTCTGTACATCACGAAAATGGCAAAACATCCAAAGGCAACCGACATCGATGCAAAAAGTAATCCGGATGCCGCTCCTGCTATTAAGATATTCACAAACTAAACCTGATATTTATCCCGTGAAACATTGTCAACAACGTAAGATTCCAATTGATGTTTATGAGTTAATAACAAAGATAGTGCAGTCGCTATCTCCTTGCGTTTGACTATTGTGAATAAAGAGGGGCCGCTACCGGCCAGGTGAATTTCTTGTATCCCTACTTGATTAAGGATACAAAGTGCCTTTTTTATACTAGGGATGGTCTCCTTTGCGACATCCAGAAAGCCATTGAACATTAATTGGGAGGGACAATCTCCCCCATTTCTTATGCGCGCCTCAAGTTTTCGAGACAAGCCGCCGGAGGTATACCTATCTTCTCCTAGATAGGAGTACATAGATTTTGTTTTCTGTTCTAGTTTAAGGTCAGGCACAATAATCACAATCCAGCCCACCTCACAATCGGGTAGTTCCCGAATTAACTCTCCTCTGCCGTGAACAAATGAAGTACCACCTTCCAGAAAAAAAGGTACGTCTGATCCAATTGTAGAACCAAATGCAATTAGTTCGGTCAGTGGAAGGTTTAAACTCCAAATTTTATTAAGAATTTTAATAGCTGCAGCAGCATCACTGCTTCCACCTCCTAGCCCGGCGGATACAGGGATTTGCTTCTCTAAAACCATTCTAGCTCCAAAATTTACAGCATATTCTTCACGCATATTTTTTGCAGCTAAATAAACAATATTTTCATTTGGGTTTAAAGTAAAACCAGGACTTTCCAAAGTAAGTTGATCATCGATCTCAATTTGCAAATTATCGAATAAAGATATTGTTTGGATTATGGAGGATATATCGTGAAAGCCGTCCTGCCTCTTTCCTAGAATTTCTAAACTTAAATTTAATTTGGCTGGAGCTTTGATCTGCATATTTTAAATTGTCATTGAGGTTTAGGGATGTACTTTATCCCATGAAATTTCTTAAAGACGGCAACCCATTCTTCGACGCCTAAGGCCGCAGGCCTCAGTTCGCTATTAAGACCTAATTGAGAACTAACATCTTTAACTTCGGGGATACTTATTTTTAACCCTTGGGATAAGGAATTATGTAGCTGTTTTCTAGGAGCGGCAAAGCCGCAGGTTAAAAATAAAAAATAATCATGGTGGAGGCATTTAGGCAACAGAGGACTCTCTTTTCTTTCCAATGATATTACTCCAGACATAACTTTTGGCTGGGGGTTAAAGGATCTAGGCTGAACATTGAAGTGAAAATTGGTGTGATAATACGCTTGGAAAAAGCTAGATAAAATATTAGATTTGCCCCGGCTTGCCGTGATATTCCGGGCAACCTCCTTCTGTAGCATTACGACACTCAATTGAGGAGGCAGGTCAGAGAGCAGGATGCTTCTCAGAATATTCGTACCCGCATTGTAGGGTAAATTGGCGACCAATTTAAATTGAGTTGTGTTGGCTATGAAGTTTTTTAGATCGACCGTGCGGGCATCCCCTTCGACAATTTCTAATTTAGGATTTGAGGCTATGTCTGTTAAAGGGCCAATTACTAAATCATGATCCAATTCTATTGCTGTTACAGAACATCCCTTTAGTAAAAGCTTTTTGGTCAGGTGTCCTTTTCCTGGACCGATTTCCAAAATATGATCGGTTTCATCCACTTTGGCGGCATTCACAATTTTCCTTAGTACGTTACCGTCATGGAGAAAGTGCTGGCCTAGGGATTTTTTTGCTGAATTAATTGAGCGGGCCATATTTTCCAAATGTGATTAAGGGGAACATATAATATTTTCATAAACGGGCCGTGCACCTTTCTTTGATGGGAAGAAACAACATATACAATTAGCATGGCTCTAATCAGGCTTCCCTACGGCGCCCGAGAGTATCTGCTTACCGCTGCTTTCTTCCGAACCTGACGGAGTTCGCAGGCTCTCGCCGCGCAGGACCCGACTATCAACACCTATACAAATTGCAAGAGGCAATTTCTCACGCACCTATGATAGGAATTCAGCCTCGCTAGAGCGGTTTGCGAATACAGGGCACCGCTAACTCCCCGCCTAGCACGACCCACATCCATACTAGGTCAGTGAAATAAGGGTGTCAACGGATAAATTAAAGGGAGTCCGGGGTGATATGGTGGGGAAGGAGGGACTCGAACCCACACGCCTCTCGGCACTAGATCCTAAATCTAGCTCGTCTACCAATTCCGACACTTCCCCGACAGGGGTAAATTATACAGTAGGCGTATTAATTAAAGGGAGTAACTTGAGAAATTCATTGATCTTTTCTACAGTTGTCAGAATATTAAGCGGTTTCTTAGCAATAACTTAAGGAGAGGTAATGAGTACAATTCAAATCACTCAGTCCGATCTGCAGGCTTCTTTGCCTGACACAATTTCAGACATTCAGACAGATCATATAAGAAATGAAATTTCCATAACAAGAGATATACATGGAATTCCTCATGTAACTGGTTTGAACAGCTATGATGCTTTTTTCGGCCAAGGGTTTGCTACCGCTCAAGATCGGCTATGGCATATGGAATTTGATAGACGGAAAGCATTTGGGCGTTGGGCGGAATTGGTTGGCAAGGCAGGTCTTGAATCTGACATAACTATGAGGAAATTTCAAATTGAAAATTCTGTGCTTAAGGACTTACCCAATATGAATGCAGAAACAACCTCGATGCTTGAAGCATATTCAGCTGGGGTAAACGCTTTTATAAATTCGACGGCGACCCTACCCGTCGAGTACAAACTAACCAATTCAAAACCGGAACCGTGGTCTCCAAAAGATTCTCTAGGAGTGTACAAGGTCAGACATATTATGATGGGAGTTTTTGAAGGGAAATATTGGCGTGCCCAACTTATAAACCATTTAGGTGCAGAGAAAACATCGGATTTGATTAAAGGCTACCAGCAGGGACATTTACTGATAGTACCTCCTTTAGATACTTATACCGGACCGGTGTTAGATGGCTTAGAAAGTCTGAGATCAGCGATTGAATCGATAGCATGGATGCAAGAAGATCCAGAGGCCGGAAGCAATAGTTGGGCTTTACACGGTAGTAAAACAATCTCAGGTAAGCCTTTGCTTGCGGGAGATCCGCATAGAGGCCTTGATACTCCAAATTGTTATTACCAGAATCAGATCACGTGTCCAGATTTTGATGTTGTTGGCCTATCATTCCCTGGCTGTCCCGGATTTCCACATTTCGGACACAACGAAAAAGTTGCCTGGTGTGTTACTCATGCCATGGCAGATTATCAGGATCTTTATATTGAAAAATTTGCGCCCAACTCCAACGGCACGACGTATCAATGGAAAGACAAGGAATTAGATGTAGAATCCAAAGAAGATACGGTAAAGATCTCAGGACTTTCTGATCACCAAATTACATTGAAGTCCACGAAGCATGGACCAATTATCTCTGAAAATGCCTCGGGTACAAGAGGCATAGCCTTTAAGTACACTTCCATTGCCTCCATTAATCATGGGTTTGAAGCTCTCATCCCACAGATGACTGCATCTTCGGTATCAGAAGCCGATCAGGCTATGGAAAAATGGGTCGACCCGTGCAATAACTATATGTTTGTTGATGTTCACGGTGACATACAATACCTCAATAGGGGCGAGGTCCCTGTAAGGACCAATGAAAATGCATGGTTTCCGGTTCCAGGTTGGACAGGCGAACATGAATGGGAAGGAAACATTCCTTTCGAAAAAATGCCAAGATCAATTAATCCCGAAAATGGATTCATAGTGACCGCTAACAACAAAATAATTGGAGATCGGTTCCCGTACTACATGGCTTTGGATTACGCTCCTGAATTTAGAGCGAAACGTATCGTTGAGAGAATAGAGGGCCTTGATAAGGCGACTGTTGAAGATATGGTTTCTATCCATTCGGAACGAACCTCAGTACCAGCCTCGGTTTACGTGCCTCATATACTCAACCTTGATAATCTAAATCCTTTGCAAGCGCAGGCTCAAGAAATCCTAAGAAATTGGATTTACGCAATGGACCCAGACTCCACTGCACCTTCTATCTATTCGGCATTTCGATGGAAATTACACGTAAAGGTTATCGGATCTTTGCTCGGGCCATTGGCAGATCAAGCTTTGGTTTCAGGGGGCCGTGGTGCTCCAACCCATATGAACCATTTGGCTATTCGTTTAATTGAAGGTCTAAAAAATGACGATCCCTCCTTGCTGCCTGACGGTGAAACGTGGGATGCAACAATAACTCAGGCCTTCGTGGAGGGCGTTGAATATTTAAGGGAGACCATGGGGGAAGATCCTGAAAGCTGGGCTTGGGGTAAGCTCCACTATACAAACCCTACCCACACACTTGCTGATATTTTTTATAATCATAAAGATCTATTGAATCCCCCGCCTGTTCCTATGGGGGGGGATGGAGATACCCCTCAAGCTGGTAGTTTCGCTATGTCAAAACCATTTGTTATGACTGGAATGTCCGTGGCGCGATATGTTTTTGATCCATCTGATTGGGACAATTCACGTTGGATAGTTCCTCTTGGGTCCTCTGGGCATCCAGGTAGCCCGCACTATTCCGACCAAACTGAAATATGGTCTAAAGTCCAAGTAATAAAAATGGCTTATACCTCTGAAGCTTTAGCGGAGATTAAGGTGACTGAGCAGAAATTGATCCCAATTAATAGATAGGCAAATAGCCATGATGAGGCCTATAGATCAGAACTACGATGTGGTTGTCCTAGGAGCCGGCGCTGCCGGTTTGATGTCTGCATTTACCGCTGGAAGAAGAGGCCGAAAAGTGCTTGTTCTTGAAAAATCCAATAAAGTTGGCAAAAAGATTCTGATGTCCGGTGGAGGGAGATGTAATTTTACAAATGAGTTAGTTTATTCAGATAATTTTCTCTCCCATAACCCACATTTTTGTAAATCGGCTTTAAGCAAATTCACTTCACAGGATTTTGTGGACTTAGTTGAACAACATGATATCGAATATGAAGTAAGGAAAAAGAATCAATACTTTTGCACAGGTGCCTCAAAAAGTATTTTGGATATGTTGTTGCGGGAATGTGAATTGGTTGGGGTCGAGATTTTGACTGATATCGATATAAGAAATGTAGTTAATTTTGAGAATTCTCAAAATGTTTTTGATAAAGGAAGACATCGATTTTCAATAAAAGGACTATCTGATACTAACGGTTCCAATCGATATATTGAGCTCAACTGCGATTCTTTAATCGTAGCAACCGGAGCCCTTTCTATACCTACCCTGGGTGGAAGTGGTTATGGGTATGAACTGAGTGAACAATTTGATCTGCCAGTAACGGAAAAATATGCCGGGTTAGTTCCCTTCATGTTTTCAGATCCCTTGAAGTCCGTGTTTTCAAGACTTTCTGGAATTTCCACCATGGTTGAAGTTCAAACAAATGGGCATATTTTTTCAGATAGTTTGTTGTTCACACATAGAGGGTTGAGTGGACCGTCGATGTTGCAGATATCGAACTATTGGGTTCCGGGTGATTCATTAAAATTGAATCTTCTTCCTGGCGTTGATGTAACTCAGGAATTGATTGAAATGAAGAATCAGTCGGACAAAAGATCTATTCGATCATATTTGAATCAGTATTTGCCTAGGGCGGTAGTTGTGGAGTTACAAACCTTATGGTTTGAAGACCTCTCTGATGTTCCTATTACTCAGGTCAGTTCCAAAGATCTCAATAGGATTGGGGCCATGTTAAATTCTTGGAATCTCAAACCCTCAGGTACTGAGGGATATAGGACGGCTGAGGTGACAGTCGGTGGGGTGAATACAGACGGAATTAGCTCCCAAACAATGGAAGTCAAAAAGTATCCCGGACTCTATTTTGTTGGGGAGGTACTGGATGTCACAGGTCAATTAGGTGGCTTTAATTTCCAATGGGCATGGGCGTCAGGTTATGTGGCTGGCCTTGTTGCTTAATTTCACCTACAAATCTGATTTACAGTTTTGGGTATTGAACATAGAATAGACCTTTTCCACACAGCGAAAAATGATGAATTTATAAGGTGAATTGATGCCAAAACTCGAAATCTTAACCGAACAGCAAAGAGACTTACTCCTTAATTGGCCAAGTCCCGAAAATGAGGATTCTCCTTGGGTCGAGATGTCTAAACCCTTATCTGAGTGTAAGGTAGCTCTGGTAACCACAGCTGGGTTGCATGTTAGAGGTGATAATCCATTCACCACTGCAAAAAATGGTGGAGATGCCTCCTTTCGTGTGATACCTAGAATCACCGATCCTGCGGATATTGTACAAAGCCATACCAGCATTGGTTTTGATCGGACTAGCATTTATAAGGATATCAACATCACTTTCCCGATTGATAGATTGAACGAACTTGTTGCTTTGGGGAAAATAGGGTCACTTTCTGACAATTATTATTCGTTCATGGGTGCCTTGAGAAACGTCACTGGATTGACTGATGAATACGGTCCAGAGGTTGCTAAGAAGTTATTGGATGAGAAGGTTGATGTCGTTTTGTTGACTCCTACTTGACCGGCTTGTACTAACGCTGTAAGCGTTATAGCGAGAGTCTTGGAGGAATCTGGATTAGTGACCACAGGGATATCACTTGTTGAAGAACATGCAAGGAAGATAAAACCACCTCGAATGCTGTCTGTCCCTTTTAATTTTGGAAACACTTTGGGTGAAGCTAATAACCCTAGCTATCAACACGAAATATTGGCAGCGACTTTTGATCTCTTGAATAGGTCAGAAGGCCCTGTACTGCAAATATTTGAAACTGATGAAATAGAACGGGTGGTTATCTCGCGAACCGAATCAAAAATAGAGTCGATCACCGAGAAAAAAGATCTTTTGCTAGAACTATCTGATATAAAACCTGATTATGAAAAAGCTCTGAAAACTAATAAGGGGAGAACCGCGGTAGGCCTAAGTACCATTAACCCTGGTTTATTTCCAGATGTTATGGAATTTTTAAAACGATACGCTGCAGGTGAGATGGAAGATTCTGAGATGCGCCCTGAACGATTTAGTATTGGGCATTTTGTTCGGTATTGCGTTGATGATCTGAAGTCATACTATCTTGAGTCGAGAATTGCGGTAGAGCCCGAAGCCTCTATGAACGAATTGTACCGCTGGCTTTGGTCTGATACGTCGCTGGGTGATCTGCTGGGAGAACTCGCCGATGTTATGAATAATTCTGAGGACAAAGAAGTAAAGGCCATAGCTTACGGTGTTGCCAGGTAGAAGTCTCTGTTCCAGCAAATTACCTGTAGCCAATTTACCATTAAATCGGTCTATATTGCTGATTTGGTTTCAAAGTATAAGCTACTCCTTGGAAAGATAAGCATTCCCAACGATAGTCACCGTGCCGTCTTCTTTTTCCATCCAAACTCTAACCTCAGTGCTTCCTTCCGATGAGTCCGATTCATCGGCAATTACACCTCTTGCGGTGACTCTATCCCCAGGCCAAACAATATTTGTAAATTTCACGTCTAGCTTACCGCCGTTATACCACCGCTCACCGAAAGTTCTGTCGAGCATATCCCCTATATATGAGATAGTCATTTTACCTCCGACCACTACTTCCTCGAATCCTAGTTCTTCAGAGGCTCTTTTGTCCGTATGATAATTCTTATTTCCATGGAAAAAGGTTCCACACATTTCAAGGTCTATTTCACTCGATACAGGTTCGAGAAGTTCTCCCTTCGGCACATCAAATTTTCGGACCCCTTCTTTTTCAGAAGGTTTTCTCAGAGCCACCTTTCCAGAGTTCTGGTCTAGCAAATAACTTTGATGGTGACGCATTGCACCCAGTAATTCTTTCTTCTCGTTGAATATTTCAGATTCCTGCAGGACTATTGTCCTATTTCTCCATTCGTAAATATCCAACACCTTAGAGCTTACGTTTAATCTTTCCTCTGTTGGTAGAGGTGCGTGGAAATCAACTTCTTGACGCATCCAGAGGTTCCCAAAATTATTTCTAAAGCTGGCCCCAGAAATGGACTCAGCATCAATGATAACCATAGATGGGGTCACGAGTTTATCTTCTGACCCAATGTTTTCGTAAACAGATCGGTCTACCTTTAAACCTTCGAAGTAATCGTTCACGGTTTTCTTGGATATTTCGAACAACCGTGGCTCTAATTCCTTTCCAACAAATGCTTCATCCGAATGGTGTTGTCCTAAAGTCATATGTGTTCCTCCTTTCCAGGTATATGATCTAATATTGCCTCTGTTGCCTTGAACGTCCTCCCATGCTTCCGTACGAAATATCAGGGTTAATGACTACATCTAAAAGGGCCGGTTTGCCTGACGCAAATGCTCTTTCTAGTGCCGGTTTTATTTTGTTGGGATCCGTTACCCTTTCAGAATGCCCTCCCATACCTTCCATTATTTTGGCGTAGTCAGTATCTTGAGAAAGGAAAGTCGCCAAAGCCCTACCGCCTCTTCCCAGCACACCTTGGGTTGTCTGGTTCCAAGCACCGTTATTTCCAAGGACGCAAACGATTGGGAGATTGAATCGGACAAAAGATTCAACATCGAATCCTGTCAAACCGAATGCCCCATCCCCGTATACAATACAAACCTGTTTGCCTGGCCTAGCGAGTTGTGCCGCAGCAGCGAACCCACTACCTGCCCCCAAACATCCGAATTGTCCTGGGTCCAACCAATGTCCAGGTTTGTTGATGTTCAATACCCTTGCAGCAAAAGTAACAATGTCTCCTCCGTCTCCAATGACTGTGGCATCTTCATCTAGGACATCCCTTAATTCTTTTACAAGTCTCATAGGATGAATAGGAGATGAATTACTTGCCATCATTTCTGTATCGGCTTCTTTTAAGGCCTTATCCTCTGTCATTACCTCTTCCACCCAGGCCGTGCCTTTGGATTGGTAGCTAGAATCATCGAGAGATTCCATCACCTGGTTCATAATGGCCCCAACGTCTCCCGTAACTCCCACATCTACCGCCCTGTTTTGACCAATTTTATTTGCGTCCATCATGATCTCTATTAACTTGGGATTCTGAGGGAAGAGTCGGTCTTCACCATAGCTAAGCCTGAAATCGATTGGAGTACCAATTAGGACAACGGTGTCTGATTTTACAAGCCCATATCGTCTTCCCAGACTCCCCAAATTTGGGTGACTGGAGTGGAGGCTTCCCCTACCCATAGCATTCAAGAACACGGGTGCATTGATCTTTTCTACAAATTCTCTTAATTCTTCGGAGGCGTCACACCACCAAACATCGGAGCCGGCTAGAACCATTGGGCGTTCCGTATCTTTCAGAATGTCCACGATCTTTTGAATATATTCTGGGTCACCAAAGGCTCTTGATTCAGTTCTATATCTGTCTGGATACTTAACATCTTCTTCTTCTGTTACTCCGTTTACGATGTCAATGGGAATTTCCAGATAGGCCGGTCCGGGTATTCCACTGGTAGCAGCTCGGAATGCATTCGACACATATTCAGGAATTCTTTCCACCCGTTTTACTTGTTCTGAAAATTTAGTAACAGGTTTCAAGAAGGTAGCACTATCAAAATCTTGGAGACCTCCTCTCAGATGGTCAAATATTCCGGCGTTGCCCCCAACCATTATCATGGGGCTCGGAGCTTGGAAAGCGTTAGCAATACCAGTCACTGCATCAGTTACTCCGGGTCCTGCTGTCACTATGCAGACTCCCGGTTTACCCGTTACCTTAGCCCATCCTTCGGCTGCATGGGCAGCAACCTGTTCATGCCTGAAATCTATGAGCTCAATACCTTCATCAGCACACCCTTCGTATAGGTTGTAGATATGTCCACCGTTCAAGGTGAAGACATACTCAACCCCTTCTTTCTTCAACGCCTTTGCAAATAAGTGACCGCCGTCAATCTGTCCCATGTTACCTCCTTTCTGTTTTGTTGTTACAGGATTGCTCCTGTACTTTGAAGTTTCTCTATATCGTCCCACCCGTATCCCAATTCATCGACCAAGATCTCCTCGGTGTGCTGACCTACTTCCGGAGCTTCTTTCCAGATTCCCGCTGGAGTCTCACTATATATGGAGGGGTGATTGCACATTTGTACTTCTCCAAGTACGGGATGGTCGAATTTAGTGATAAAGTCATTTGCGATGACCTGAGGATCATAAGGTAGATCTTGAACCGTCTGAACCAGGGAATAAATAAAATCTGTAGAAAATTCTCTAAATATGGAATCCCATTCTGCAGCCGTTTTCTCTTCGAATCTTTTATCTAATATAGCTACCACTTCTAATGAATGCTTTGCCCTGCTAGGCATGTCGGAATATCTGATATCACCGATGAATTCTGGAAGTCCCATGGCCTCCAGTAAAGGTTCCCAGTACTGATCGGGTTGCAGGTGCATCATCATAATGAAACGGCCATCAGCGGTCCTATATACATTGGAAAGAGGATTCACAGGTTCTCTTCGGTTATATGGTGAAAACCCTACTCCTCCTTGGAGTAAACTCATACTTACCCCTAATCCTTGTAACCACATGTTGGCACTTAAATGTGAAGTTTCTACTTTCTGACCTATACCCCTGATACTTCTGGACACTAAAGCCGCTAGAATTCCTTGACAGAGCATTATTCCACCAATTTGATCGGATACCCCCTGAGTTACTTGCGTCGGGTATTCTTGCCCTCCTTGAGTCGCGGACATCATCAAACCCGACCTTGCTTGGCCACATCCATCAAATGATGGCTGAGTTGCGTCGGGGCCAAGCGGACCATACCCGTTGGCAGAACCATAAATTAATTGGGGATTAATATTTTTGAGAGTTTCATATCCAACCCCGAGCCTTTCTGCCACCCCGGACCTAAAATTTTGTACAAACACATCGGCATCTTTGCAGAGATCATAAATTATCTTGCGCCCTTCTTCGGTCTTTAAATTCACGGCGATGCTTCTTTTATTTCTATTGCAGGTTTCGAAATAGGCGATCCTGCCTTCGCCAAGGTCCATTTTCATACTGGAAGCTCTTGAAAGGCCCCTCGAAGGATCCCCATCCAAAGCTTCAATTTTTATTACATCCGCCCCCATGTCTCCCATCATAGAAGTACTAACCGGGCCAAATTGCCAGATAGTCCAATCCAAGACCTTTATCCCAGTAAGTGGCCCGTTAATTTCTGGGTTGGAGCTGTTATTGGTCATGAGCCACCTCTATCAACTAATCAAAAGGATTTCACATAATTTAATAAGTCGATTTATATCATCTTGAAAATTAAAACTCAAAGGAATCGATTAAAATTCGATCTTAGTTGCCGGATTTAAGACAACTTTTTGATAAGAGTTTCAAATATAATTCCCTGCGTAGAAACATATATTAATGTCGAAATCCTTGTAGAAATGAAAAATCAATTTGAAAGAACAATAAGAACAAAGCTTGGTATCCATGAGGGCGAATTGGATGCTGCAGATCTATTGAAGATAACCACGCTGCAGATAAATAGTGCATCTCAAGAGGATATAAATGATCTTTTTTTGACTCCTAGTCTTATTAATTTGACCATTATTTGCGAGGGTGACATTGATTTGTCTCC
>DJMH01000053.1:1276-2430 GCA_002435305.1 Dehalococcoidia bacterium UBA6495 | reverse complement strand
CATTTTTCTCCACTAGAAAAATTGGATGATTTAAGGAATTTAGATGTGAGCGATTCGCAAATCGCAAATTTTTCGAAGATTTCATCGTTGAGTAAATTAATTTCATTACGCTTAAAAAATTGTGACATCGACGATCTAGCGCCACTTGAGGGTCTAGAGAGACTGTCTACTTTAAATCTCAACGAAAACAACATAGAAGATTTGACTCCTATTTCGAATCTGGAGGAATTGAAAAGCCTCGATATTGAAGGTAATGAAATTTCTAATTTAGATCCTTTATCCTCGATTGATGGAATTACTTGGATACATGCGGCTCGAAATTATGTTCGAGATCTCGGACCTTTAACAACCATAAAAACTCTAGAATCACTAGATGTTGGGCGTAATAGGGTTACCAGCATAGATGCTTTGTCGAAAATAACCAGTCTTAGCTGGCTAGGGCTCTCATTTAACAACATAAGAGATATAAGCCCAATCAATTCCCTACCAAATTTACGGTATCTAGACATCGAAGGGGATTTCTTTAATCAGCAAAGCACCCGGATACACCTTCCGAATCTAGCAGCCAAAGGAATAGACATATTCCGTTAATTTTTTGAATCTTGAAAGGGTTCTGGAGGTAGTTTAATTGGAAAAGGCACGTCTGGGTTTTCTTCAATTAACTGATTTCATACACGGTGACCTATTTCTTCAGCGGCTTGTATATTGTGCTCAGACAGCGTTGGCTTTCCCGGTAGTTTTCGCTCAACTGGCTTCGCGTGGGTCGATAGGCAGTAGATCGCGGACATCAAAGTGTTCTTCGAGCAAGGCCGCGAAACTCAGTAGTTCATCTTCTCGCCTGGGTTTTGCCAGGATCTGCAGACCTATAGGTAGTCCCTCATCGGTAAAGCCGCAAGGCAGGCTGATCACAGGGCAACCGGTCATCGTCAGTGCAAAGGTAATTGCAAACCAATCGATGTAAGTTTTACAGGGGGTGCCGTCGATTTCTGTGATAAAGGGCTTTTCTGATTCAAACGCCGCAATTGATGCGGCCGGGCAGATCAGAAAATCATGAGTTTCAAAAAATTCAGCCATATGCCGTGCCAGTGTCCACCTTATCCGTTCAGCATCTAACAGGCGCTCAGGGGTAACGTTAAAACCCACTTCAACGTTCT
>DJMH01000053.1:1014-1141 GCA_002435305.1 Dehalococcoidia bacterium UBA6495 | reverse complement strand
CCAATCGATGTAAGTTTTACAGGGCGTGCCGTCGATTTCTGTGATAGAGGGTTTTTCTGATTCAAAAGCCGCAATTGATGCGGCCGGGCAGATCAGAAAATCATGAGTTTCAAAAAATTCAGCCATA
>DJMH01000053.1:0-948 GCA_002435305.1 Dehalococcoidia bacterium UBA6495 | reverse complement strand
GTTAAAACCCACTTCAACGTTCTTCACGATATCGCTGAGAATCTCGTCCCGATGCTGCTGAACCAGTTCTCCCTTCAGGGTAGCCAGAAGAACGCCTCGTAAGGTATGGAATGCATCCAGCACGCCACTGAAGTTCGGGATGGAATTGGTGACATCGATACCCAGTTGAGAAATGCTGGCAGCCGCGTTTTCGGTGATGGTTCTAACGTCCTGGGCAACTGGCACGATCCCTAGATCGGTACTGAATGCCACCCGTTCCGGCAGCTGATGTTGTTTGATTGCCTGGGTAAAAGAATCGCAGTGATGATTAAAAGATAGAGGATCTTCAGTGCGCAGACCACATCCAGCATCGAGCATCAGCGCGACATCGCCCACTGATCTTCCCATGGGCCCCTCGACCCACAGTGTGTCAAACGTCAAGTTGCCGTGACCCCGGGGCACGACACCAGGGCTGGGACGAAGTCCGACTACCGCATTGAAGGCGGCCGGGGTTCGCAGGCTGCCGCCCAGGTCGTTGCCGGTCGCGAGCCAGACCTGACCGCTGGCCAATGCCGCAGCGGAGCCGCCGGATGATCCACCCGCGCTGCGGCTGAGATTCCAGGGGTTACAGGTGAGCCCGTTCACCGGATTGAAGGTGTGCCCACCGGCCCATTCCGGCACATTGGATTTGGCAATCGGGTTGGCGCCATTGTGTTCCAGCACGGCGATGGTGACATCAGAGTGTTCAGGAATATGGTCCTTGAAAATTGGCGAGCCATAGGTCGTACGCACACCGGCCACGTCGTTATAGTCCTTGACAGCAATCGGTAGCCCGCACAGGCTTTTTGGGTTCTGCCGATGTGAAGTCAGGTCGAGTGCTTGAGCTCTGTCCATTGCCCGGTCGAAACAACGGATCGGCAGTGCGTTGGTTTTGTCGTCGACTGTCTCAATACGCGCAATAGCTGCCTG
>DJMH01000105.1 GCA_002435305.1 Dehalococcoidia bacterium UBA6495 | reverse complement strand
TCACTGGTTAGCTTAAAACCAACGCTTTCCGGTCCTATGATCAATGGGTTTTGGTTTACTAAAGTTCCGCCTCCGAGGGCTATAGAAAAAACATCGGGCATTCGGAAATTAGTTCTAACTCCGGCAACGTCTACAGATACTGCCGCCTCCCGCGGAAAACCATGCATCAACATTCCTCCATCAGTGGAAGTTCCTCCAATGTCTATTATTACTGCATCCAACACCCCGGATAGAAAAGCAGCACCCCTCATACTGTTAGTCGGGCCTGATGCAATAGTGAAAACAGGGTAATGGGACGCAAACTCCGACTGCATTAAAGTTCCATCATTTTGACTAAAGAACAAAGGTACATTTAATCCTGCTGAGGCCATAGCTGTCCGAATAGCGGCTACCGTTTTAGCAGCCACTTCAACCAGACAAGCGTTGAGCATCGCTGCGTTTTCTCTCTCCAATAGGCCGACGCGGCCGATTTCTGACGACAAAGTTATGTTCATGTCAGGGGTTTCCGACTTAATGATTTCTGCTGCAATTTTTTCGTGGGAGCCATCAACGGGAGAAAATACTCCACATATGGAAACTGACCTCACACCCTCAGCGGTCATTTGTTTTGCTATTTCCCGTAATTCTTTTTCATCAATTGAAGAAATTTCGCGCCCGTCATATTCATGGCCGCCTCTTGCCATATATGTATGTGCCCCTATCGACTTTTTTAAATCACCGGGCCAATCGACTAGAGGGGGAAGCATTGTTGTTGCGGGTAAGCAAAGTCTCAAAGCTGCAGAAGGGGCTAATTCTCGACGTTGTAAAAGCGCATTGACAAAATGGGTCGTACCCAACATTACGGCGTCTATTTGTCCAACGTCTGGTCTGGAGTTAATAAGGGTGTTTATGCAAGAAATTATGCCAGATGTAACATCTGGAGTAGTTGGGTTTTTGATTTTACCCACCAACACATCACCATCCATCAAGACGGCGTCAGTGTTCGTTCCTCCGACGTCAATTCCTATATACATAAATTTTTGCTACCTACCTTCCGAGATAATTTGAAATGTTGATGCTACACAAAAAATCTAAGTCAACTCCAGGTCTGAATACTCAACGTCGTATCCAAAAGCAGAAGGCCCGGCTGTAGAAAGTCCCTCTGGAGTCTTCCACAATTCGGGGCCTGGGAACCCAAGAACTGTCACTCGAAATCCGTATCTTAGGAGTTCTGTGGTGATTGGCTCCCCTCTTTCTGAATCTACGATGCATATTAGGTCCGGTACGATACAAATAATTTCCGAATTCAACCGGGCGATAAGATTTTCATTTTGGAATTCGATTGTTAATTTATCTGACTCAAATTGATCCATACCTTCAATTACTACCTGGCCTCTTGCGAATCCGGCGGTGGTTTGCCTATCTAAATCTACGATTTTTCCTTGAAACAATACTTTTCCTGGGTGGACATTCAACAAAGCTTTAATGGGATCTTCGTGGTTAGTTCGAGCGTTGCGAACAGCATTTCCAAGCCTCTTAACTAAACTCAGAGAATCTAAAACAGCTGTGGTTTGCACTTGTTGAGCAGTCATTGGAGCCAAGGCATAACAAGCAACTCCTCCCATCTGAATTGTTACGGACCGGGCCATCCTTTCAACCCATTTGGCGTCGAGGGCCTCTGTAATTAAGGCCGTATTTCCTTTTTCATCGCATACCGCCATTGGATAGCTGGGAACGCCATATACAAAATATGTCTTCATTTGAACTTCAGGAAAGGCTCGTCCCATCCCGTCTGCGTCAACTACGGGAAGGCCGGCTAGTGATGCTGGTATGATCGGTTCTAGAGAGTTGCTTCCCCCTATTTCATTGGAGATGATAGCGGTAGCTTTCTTGCCGGTGAAATCTTCAATGGCTTTTAATGCGTAGTAAGATTGCTTGTCCCGAATTTTCTCGATTCCAACAGTAGGAGCTCCAATTCCACCTACACAAACGATATTGTCATTTTCATCGAGTTCATCGGGAGATAAGACTTTTACGGGCCCGTTTTCTCTGATCATTTGTTTAGCACGGAGCATCCCTATATAAGGATTTCCTCCCCCCCCGGTACCCAATATGCCTGCCCCAATTGCTATTGATTCAAGATCATCTTCTGAAATATGCCACATGTAATCCACCATAGCTTAAGGATGTAAGACTTTTATAGACTACCAGTCTTCAACGTCAATGGTCACCCCAGTCAGTCGATATCATGTTCTCCAGAGTTTTAGATAGATACACAGTATTCATCCCAATCATCTGACTTTTAGGAATCCTGAATTGTGGCACCACGCTTGTATATTAGCCTCGGGGTGTGGATAAACCAGCTAATAATAACAACGGTAAGGAAAGCTATCCCTCCGATAATGAGTATTCTTGACGGTTCATACAGGTCAGCAAGAACCCCGTTGGCAAAATATGAGAAACTCATGAGGCCGCCTGCGTGAATAAGGTAAATACTGGTTATTCTTCCCCTGAGGTAATCTGGTGATACCGACTGGATCATGATGGTAGCAATAGTCATAAAAGCAGCATGTGAAATACCGATAACTACCGTACCTACCATTGCGTATTGCAAACCGGCAGACACACCCAAAATAAAGTTGCCAAAGGAGCTCACCACCGCAGAAACTAAGAACAACTGCCCTAGGGTACCGTGACCACGTATGGGGGCCAAGGCTATTGAAGCAATTAAAGCGCCGAGTCCTATCATCATGTGAAGGTACGCAACTCCGCTCCCACCCGATGCTAACTGGTTATTAGACACTGCTGGTAATAGAGATTCAAAAGACATGACGAGAGTACAGTGAAACATGACGAGATACATCACACTTCTTAAAACAGGGTGGCTGTAGATGTACCTGAATCCAGAAAAAGTGTTATAGATTAAGCCTTTTTCTGGATCAATACGTCCTGTAGAAACTGCTTTAACCTGAGTTACCAAATATACGCCTGCAGCGTAGGCGATAACACATGATAGGAATATCCATTTTATATCCGTTAATCCCATAAGAGGAGCGATAAGGCCAGGTCCTATCAGTCGAGTCGCATAGTAACCGGCAGATATCAATGTGTATGCGTTAGGTAAATGGTTTGTTGGGACAAGATTGGCTGCCAATGCCTCTATTGCTCCCATGTGGGTTGCCCGGGCGATCCCGTTGACCACTGCTAGTACGAGAATGTGCCATACCTCGATTACACCCGTGAATATCAGAGCTGTTAATGCTATACCGTGAAAAAGGCTTAGGAGATACGCCAGAATCAGAATGTTTCGCCGTGAAAATTTGTCGGTTAAGAATCCAACGACAATTGGGGCAAAAAACCAGGGAATCATAGCCGCAAAAAAAACAGCACCGACCCAACTACTCGGATTATTTTCAGCAAGATTAAAAATTAGCCAACCTTCCGCAGCACCCAGAGCCCATGAAGAGGATTCACCCACAATGTGTCCAGTCCACATAATTCTGTAATCCCGGTGAGATAAAGCAGAAAGGAACCGATCTTTGATCTGCATAAGTTAAATAACCTTGTTAATTCCGTCGCGAAAACATGGCGATTAGGGTTTGAGGCAACCAACCGATCAATGTCATCAAATTAGGCTACATTCCTTACCGGTTGGAATCGTTCCGTACGATACGCCCGTCTTTAACGACCATGTATACATCCTGCAGGTTACTGATATTTTCTAATGGATTGTTGTTTAGGATGATGAAATCCGCTTTCTTACCTGGCTCGACGGTTCCGTTTTTTTCATCGGCTAGACAGACTTGCGCCGATGTTAGAGTAGCAGCTGTTATTGCCTGATGTTCTGTCATTCCGCATTTGACCAACATTTCTGTTTCAAATAGAGCACCGTACGGCAAATCAAGGTCAGAACCGCAGGCAATTTTCACCCCTGCGGCTATCGCTTTTTTAAAGCCCGAGGCATGCATCACAGCCGCTTCTATAGCTCTTTCCCTGTAACCCTCGTCTATTGGATGTGCTTTCATCCATCTAAGCTGAAAGTCAGAGTCAGCGAATGCTTCTCCGCGGTTCATATGGGTAAGGCTGAGGGTCGGAACATAATAGGTTTCAGATTCAGCCAACATATTGATGGCCTCGTCATCAAATTGGTATCCGTGTTCAAGAGTATGGGCCCCTAATGATATCGCCTTCTTAATACCATCAACCCCTCCTGCATGAGCTACAACTTTGTACCCTCTTTGTTCACATACATCGAAAGCAGCCTTCAGTTCATCTTGTAAAGGGAAGGTATTGGGCATTTTATCCCATTTTGGCCCCATAACCCCTCC
>DJMH01000109.1:3286-10745 GCA_002435305.1 Dehalococcoidia bacterium UBA6495 | reverse complement strand
CAGTTCTTCAGTCCAGCACATAGCGGCTAGATTTGGTCCGGAGTTATTGTTTTTATCAAATTCTTCGTCTTTAGTGAGGAAATCAACAAGGGTGGTGATATCTCCAACAGGATCTGGATAATCATCGTCTATAGCTCTCAGTCGAAGTCTGCCACTTATTGCTACACCCTGTACGTAGTTGATAGGTTGGTCCAGCTTAAACCCATACACCTGTGCCAATTTATTGCTCACTTCCTTTGCATTCCGCCTATTCTGATTCTGCAGCTGGAGCGAAGCTTCTGATGGGGTGGGCTTTGTTCTGGAAATTTTTTCTATGATTTGTTTCAGGATTTCATTGGCATTGTCGTTTTGTGTTGTAATTCTTATTCCAGGTATTGACCCTGGAGTTGGCCCTAAACCTGAGGCCAAGGCGGCCAGGAGAGAGTTATCTTCTTCACAGCTTGAATCTATAAATTGGAATTTATCTGCCTCAGGCAATCCAATTGATTGTACGCAAGTCTCGTTCTTTGTTGTTTCAACCAATTCAATTACGAGGTCAGGGGCATCCAAGGTAATCCATCTCCAAATGTATAGCTCTTCTGGATTTTCAAGCTCATGGAACGATTTAGGTGCAGGAGGGAATACATACACGGGGTTACCTATGTTGTTTAATTTAGTATCTGAAGCTATAAACCCTATGTTAGTCGATATTTTGTCAATATTTCTGGTCGCATTTGAGAAAAAAGATTCGTTGAGGCGAACTCCTGATAATCCAGTGATTATTGCGACCCGGTGTATGGTTTCTGATGAGTGATATCGAGAATCTGTAAACCCTGTGATAGGAGTTTCAGATTTTGCAACTCCGACGTTATATGGGATGTTCACTTCATCGCCCTGATTCACTATTTAGGAGTGGTTGCCAGTACAATATTGGCTGCAGAATACCCTGCTCCGAATCCGTTATCTATGTTTACTACCGTAATTCCAGGAGCGCAACTATTCAGCATAGCGAGTAGAGCTGCTATGCCCCCCAAGCTAGCTCCATATCCAATGCTTGTTGGTACTGCGATTATGGGGCAACTGGCTAAACCACCGATAACTGAGGGTAATGCTCCCTCCATACCGGCAACAGCTACTATCGCTTTAGAGTTTTGAATGTCCTCCAATTTGTCGAAAAGTCTGTGTATACCAGCAACGCCTACATCAAAAATCTTATTTACCTCACAGCCCATAATCTCAGCTGTTATAGCCGCTTCCATTGCGACAGGTAAATCTGAGGTTCCCGCACACACTACGGTTAGACCACTAACCAGATTTTTATTTGGTTCGGACATTGCGGTGATGACTCTAGCCATCGGGTCATATTTGGCACTGGGAATTGACTTTATTACCGCTTCGTAGGCCTCTGGTTCGGCCCTGGTAACTACCACCTTTCCAGATGTGTCCAAGATAGTCTTCGTAATCTTCTGTATCTGTTCTGGGGTTTTGCCTTGACCAAAAACCACTTCCGGAAACCCCTGTCTGATTGCTCTATGATGGTCTACACGTGCAAACTCAAGATTCTCGAAGGGCAAATTTTTAAAAACTTCCACACCTTGGTCGATAGATGTATTGCCTGACTGAATTTCCGACAATATTCCTCTCAATTTTTCTTCTTCGATGGTTTTCCTCCAGCTAATTTAGTGTGTTGCCTCAAGCTCTTATGAATTTAGATACTTTTTCTCCAGTACCGATTTCTGTAACATAAATCGAACCTTCTGAATCTACAGTAATACCATGTCCATCAGTTATCGAGCCTTTTCCAGGGTCCTCATCAATTTTCCACCTTGAGACAACATTACCGTCCAGTGTCCATATACTTACACCGCCATGGGGGCCTTGTTCAACGCAGTATATGTGGTTTTCATGAATCCAAACATCTCCAGGACTGGATAAATCAGTCCATTCCTCCAGAAAATCTCCATCACTGTTAAATAGTTGAATTCGGTCATTTTCACGGTCGCAAATTATTACTCTTTCTCTTTCATCCACCCATATGTTGTGTAGTAGGGCAAATTCTCCAGGACCAGTACCTTGTTTGCCCCATGATAATAAAAGCTCTCCGTCGGCACTAAATTTGTGAACCCTATGTCCTCCATAACCGTCTGACACATACAGCTCACCAGAGGGAGATATAGCCAAGCCGGAGGGCATATTAAAAGGTAGTCCCTGGAAAGATGGAGAAGGGGCTAATTTTTCTCCCAGGGTTCGAAGAGCTTCTCCGCCAGCGGTATATTCGGTTGCTATGTGAAAGTCACGGTCCACAAGCCAAACATTGTCGTTTGGAGCTATATAAATTCCGTGTGGATTTGCAGAGAATGTTCCTTCCCCCCAGGAGGATATGAAGTCACCTTCTTTGGTCCAAATGGTGAGAGGATGTTTCCCCCTGCTAAAGATGTAAATCTCACCTTTCGAGTTCACTGCGCCATCTGACGCAGCCCCGAACTCCCAGTATTTGGGCATTTTTGGCCATTCCGGCACCTTTTCATATTTAAAATTCCCGCTACCTAATACAACCATTGGGTCATCTCCGGGTTTAAGACTTCAAGGTTCTTTGATTATCGTCTGTTACTGATATTTATTGTCTGATTCTACATGTTGAACAATAAACAGTTCAAAATGAAATTCGATATTTTCTTTACCTACAAAGAAATAGGATGTAACCTGTTTAGGCTATTTTTTCGGGGTGTGGCGCAGCGGTAGCGCGCCTGTTTTGGGAACAGGAGGCCCTCGGTTCGATCCCGAGCACCCCGACCATTTTCTCATCGTCTGGGCAATCAAAACAAATTAAATTGTGCTGTTAAATCCCAAAGATCAACCCCGTTTAGCTTAAGCTCACACTCATTTCCTGGCTTATATCCCTGAGGCACCAAGCATCTTCCTCTAAGAGGATATTCGGTGAGCTCTATCAAGGCGCTCCGGAGTGGGTCATTTTCTAATACTGTCGCCGGCAGCCGATTGGAAAGGTTTCCATTCAAGGTTTCTTGTTCCAGGAATCTCAGAAGCCAGTATTTTCTTCTCCTTGATTCGACCCGATGGATTTCTTTAACTCGTATTTCTGACTCAAACCCTATGGTCGATAATTCTTTTGGCCCATAGGTATTTGTACTGCTGCTGATATATTCAATTGCCTGCCTTTGAAGACATAAATCTGTGAAACGTCGAAGAGGTGAGGTTGCCTGGCAATATAAATCTAAACCTAATCCAGAGTGCCTACCAGGGTTTACTGATACTTTAGCTGGTTTCATAGATCTTGATGCTAAATACCAATCTAAAGGTCCAATAGCTGCCGTAGAATGAAAGTTTATTGAATCGTCCTGTGATCTGTATAAAGCAGGTATTTGATTGGTCATAAAAAAACCAGATATTTTTGCGTTGTAAACAATCATTAGCTCAGCTATCAAATCTTTGGAGCGTGAATGAGCTGTCGACATTGACACGTTTACCTTGCCGTCCTTTGAGATTTTTATTGTCATGTCCGGTCTGTTGAAAGAGTAGGCACCTTGTCGTTCCCTCTCTGATCTACTGTTAGTCGTGAATTGTTCCAATTTCGACAATAGGTTATGCAATTTTTCCGTGGGTTTATTGAAGATGTTATCTGCTTCGTTATAAGTTAGAGACTCGTTTGTTTCTATCGCAGTTTTGACAAAAGAATGTCTGATTAAATTCGATTTTTCGTCCAAATCTAGTCTAAGAGATAAACACAATCGTCGGGACCTAGGTTGGAGTGTTGATGTGTTTTCAGATATAGGTCTGGGTAACATTGGAATCGTCAGTTCCGGCAAATATACCGAACACATTCTGCTTTTTGCTTCCAAATCAAAAATGGAACCCGAATCCACAGTGCTAGCTACTGCTGTTATATGTATCCATATGTGATGGTTATCTACGTCTATAGAGAAAGCATCGTCTCGATCTAGCGTATTTTCATCATCAATTGTGTAAGTTGGTAGATGGGTTAAATCTTCCCAATCGTAATCCAATGGTATTAAAGTTTCGGACCTATTAATTACATCTTCTGAAAATTTAGTTGGAATTTCGAGTTTTTCTAATTCATAGGGTATGTCTAAATTAATAATGCCGGTGGGCTCAAGTAACTTGAAACCTGTTTTCTGAAGGTTTCCTTGCGAATTACTAGAAATACGGTTGATTAGATCAGTCGCTTTGGCACTTCTACTATAAGATTCGCCTAATATGACAAATTTTTTAAGATGTTGTAAGAGCTGTGTTTGATGATCTGAGAGATTAGGCGGGATTGATTGGTTTTTAATAGCGTCAATTAAGGTCTGTTCGTCTTCATTCTCGCTATTCGACCTGATCCTGGCCGTTTTTATCGATTCAACATTTTGCGGTGAATGTAGCAATAAATTATTTTCGTATATCGAAAAAAATAATGAATCTTTATGAATATGAAGATAAATAGCTGATATTAAGTAGGGGTCTTTCTCAAAATCCAGTAAATCAGCTATTTCGTAAATATCAATTTGCTGGGTTTCATTCTCAATTAAATCTTGGCTTAGGAGTTCCCAGGCAAGGTGCAAATCTAAGGTTTCAGACATCTGGGTTGCGACTGAAGAAAATTTTTGTAGGTCAATAGCATCACTTACATGTATACCAGATCTATATATTAAATTTTTGTTGGGTATTTTGGCTCGTTTATTCCTGCCCACTTTTACTTCGATGCGGGTGCTATTAGAGGATTCCGAGGACAATTCACAGAACTTTAGTTCTTTACTGAGTAAGGCTATAGCTATTTCACCCATAAGGGCTCCTTTGAATTCAGTATCTAGGAAAGATGTTACCGTGTTTTTAGATCAAACACCGGAAACCATGATCTGAGGATCGTTAGTAAGGGTCCGTATTTTTGTTGTACATTTCCTACTTATTGTGCGAATCTTCTATCAGTATATGATAGGCATTTGACACCCTCAAACTTGCAGGTTTGAGAGGCTCTTTTTGGAGGCGTATTTGAAAAACATTCATACCTTGGCTTTAAATATTCTTAAAGACTTGGGCCGTTGTCCTGCCACATCCTTCAACGAGTACCAAGTATCCAACAAATTAATGTCGATTCTGGAAGAGAATTCCATTGATTACTCCCAAGATGACTATGGAAATATTGTAGCGAAAATTTCTGGGACCGAAGAGAGTCATCGACCCATCGCATATGTGGCCCATATGGATCATCCAGGTTACGAAATTATTCGGGATGAAAAGGGTTTTTATGTTGGAAAATCCCTAGGCGGTGTTCCAAGGGCAGCTGCGATTAAAGGTGCAGATTGTTTTTCTTTTGATCAGGAAAATAATAGACACCCATGCCGTATTGAACCTTGGGGTGAAGGCGGCGAAGGGGAAGTAAAGGTAGTTTCAGAAATAAAATTGGATGTTGGAACCCCAATAACATTCAACCTGCCTGATTTCAGCCTGCTAGATAATCAAATAGAAATGCGGGCATTAGATGACCTTGCGGGGTGTGCTTCAATAATGGCTTCATTAATTGAGCTAAAGCGAGAGCCCGCGGCGGCCGACATTTTCGGGATTTTTACTAGGGCTGAGGAGGTAGGCTTGGTAGGAGCTGGACTAATTGCAGCTGAGCAGACCATACCATCAAATACTTTTGTAGTGTCTGTTGAAACTAGCTCTGTTATTCCAGGAGTGGAGCAAGGTATGGGACCGGTTATACGGACTGGGGATGCATCCTACACATTTGATGCGGAGGCTGAACAGATTTTAACCCTGGCAAAGAATTCCTTGCTTTCTGAAAATCCAGGCTTTAAATGGCAAAGACAATTAATGGCGGCAGGCTCTTGTGAGGCAACAGCTTTCGCCGTTAATGGTTTTTCCACTACGGGAGTTGCGTTTCCTTTGGGCAATTGGCATAACGCTACAACCAAAATACCGGACCCCAATGGTGCTATTGGGATGGAATACATATCTTTGGATGACTTCTTAAATGGAACCGATTTGATTTTCACCTCTGCCTCCATGATTTCTTCCAAAGCCGCCTCACCGGTGAAGGAAAGACTTTATAGAGTGCAGGGAAAATTAAAAAATCGACTAAAAAGACAAACCTAGGGTTCGCTACGGTCCCACCCTTCAAGGGTCCAGTATCCTACACTGGGTACTACCGTTTTAGTAGGTAAACCTTGGGCTTTCTTCAAGCGCTGGATGTTATATAAGTGCGTTACTTCTTCAAAGTAAATGTGGCGCATTGTAGCTTCAAGGGTCATAGAACCTTTTGCGGGAGTTCCCTCTGAAGTCACCCCATGGGGATGGGCTTTTGCCATCATCTCCCATTGGGGAGTGGCATCTCTATTGATTTTTTGAGAAGCCATAAACTCAAGGGAATTATCCCGAAGTACTCGGACAGCCAAATCGAGGAACTTTTTAAGCATCAGGCTTATGTCATCAATTTCCCAATAAACTTCGTCATCAAGACGTCTATCTGATTTCGATTGGGATATCTCTTCAATGTTTTCGACTCCATGGTCTCCTAGAGGGAAAAGGGTTGACCCCCATCTTAAAACCAACCACCTTGGTATTAACGATGCCATATGGCTGACTTGATTGCGAATGCTCCATCCCGCCCACTCCCAATCCTGCGAAGTGTAATCTAGTTGTTCTTCGGTAAGTCCTTCGAGTTCACTTTGGATCAAATCATATAAGGTTTCAAATCCGGAAAAGTAAGTGATGGCTCCATTGGTAGTATTTTCCATAATCAATCCTTGTACCTTTCTATCGCCCGGAGTAAGTGCTCCATCGATAGGTTTCCACCGCTCGCAACTATCACCACTTTTCTATTTTTTAATCTTCCCTTCATTTTTATGGCTGCGGCAAGGCTTGCCGCTCCCGCGTGCTCCACTAAATTTCGGGTATGCTCTAGGTATAAAACGATGGCATCTTCCATTTCTTCATCAGAAACAAGAATAAAATCATCCAGCATCTCTCTCAAAATTGTTTGTGCGGGTTCGTAGCCCTTATTTGTTGCCAAACCTTCCGCTATACTGGCCATCTCAGCCTGTACCAAATCACCTGATTTCCAAGAATTGTAGGCCGCTGGTGCCCGTTCAGATTGCACCCCTATAACTTCTATTTTTGGGTTAATGGATTTAGCTGTAATACAGGTACCACAAGCCCCACTTCCTCCCCCCACAGGCACAATTATTACGTCAACGTCGGGTAGATCTTCTATTATCTCGAGGGTGTAGGTTCCTACACCTGCGTAGAGTTGAGTTTCTTCTACGGCATTTATATATTTGTAGCCTTTTTCCTCTGATAGATCCCTCATGTATTGATCTGCGATACCAAAATGCTCTCCGTAATGAATTACTTCTGCACCTAGATTGCGCATTGATTCAACTTTACCTGGGTTGGCTATTTCAGGGACCGCTATAAATGCTTTCGCCCCAAATAAAGACGCAGCATATGCTATGGATTGGCC
>DJMH01000109.1:0-2864 GCA_002435305.1 Dehalococcoidia bacterium UBA6495 | reverse complement strand
TTTTGGTGATTTTCATGCTTAACGTACACTTCTGTGCCTACTATTTTCTCTAGGGCAAGATGACGGTGAAGTGGGGTTCTTGTGATGTAACTACCTATCCTATTTTTTGCCGCTATTACGTCAGTTAGAGTGGGTGTAGACAAAAAGAACTCCTAGAGAGAAGGTTCCATAATTTAAATGTTAGGGAATATTTTACGCTTAATATCTGTGACAAACACTACTGTGCACATGACATGCTAAAATCCTCGGAACTTAGCCTATTTCAAATTAAAGGTTTCTTAAATAAGCGAGTGAATGAGTATGATCGATAGACAATATGACGTGGTTGTTGTTGGCGGCGGTATCATTGGGCTTGCCACTTCGATGAAACTCACACAAGATTTTCCAAATTTAAAAGTTGCAGTTTTGGAAAAAGAAAAAGAGGTGGCTCAACATCAAACAGGTCACAACAGTGGCGTAATTCACGCAGGCATTTACTATGCACCAGGTAGCCAGAAGGCAAATTTCTGTTCCACCGGCGGGAAGCTTCTGAGGGATTTTTGTGACGAATATGGAATAGCTTATGACATGTGCGGGAAACTGATCGTTGCTACAGACGATTCGGAGGTTCCACAACTTGAGGAACTTTTTAAGCGCGGAACCGAAAATGGCGCTCAAGGTTTGAGAATGGTCAATCAGGAGGAAATAAAGGATATAGAGCCCTATTCTGCAGGGGTAAAAGCAATACTATCGCCTAATACAGGCATAATCGATTATTTTGAAGTTTCTCAGGCGTACGCTACTCGCATGCGGGAGAATGGAGGGGACCTTCTCACGAATGTTGAGGTAATTTCCATCGAAAATAAAGATAATCTGCTGTACATCAACACTACATCAGGTACAGTTGTTGCCAAATATGTCCTAAATTGTGCCGGTCTTCATGCCGATACGGTGGCCAGAATGATGGGAGTTGATGTGGGAGTAAAAATTGTTCCGTTCAGAGGGGAATACTTTTCGATTATTCCCGAGAAAGAACATATGGTTAAAGGCCTAATTTATCCAGTTCCAGACCCGAGTATGCCATTTCTGGGAGTTCATTTTACTCGCCGAATAAATGGAAGTGTCGAGGCAGGGCCAAACGCAGTTCTTGCCTTTGCAAGGGAAGGTTACAAAAAAACGGATGTGAATCTGAAAGATACATTGGGGACTCTCTCATATTCAGGTTTCTGGAAGATGTCGGCCAAATATTGGAAAGTTGGTATGCATGAACAGTATAGATCCCTTGTTAAGGGAGTCTTTGTGAAATCTTTGCAAAAATTAATGCCTGAAATTACTGGTGATGATTTAGGAGACCCCGGGGCTGGAGTAAGAGCCCAAGTGATAGATTCAAATGGTGGGTTGTTACAAGATTTTGCGATTGAGGCTTCGGCGAACGCTATCCATGTTCTTAGTGCTCCCTCACCTGGGGCTACTTCTTCGCTAACAATAAGTGAATATATTGTGGACTTGGCTCAGGAATCTTTTGACCTTGACGCTGCCTAATTTTTTTTAAGGAGTTTTGCTATGAAAATTGCCTATGCCTTCAGGCGTACAACGGTATATCCATACACCGCAGGGTTCCACGGGCCCGGTGGGTGGGGACTTCCAGATGAACCGGGGTTAACAACATTCCTAACGAAAATTAATGAAATAGGGTTTGATGGTATTGAACTGGGATTTGAGGTTTTTGGAGGTTATGAGGCCACAGAGTCTTCTGTTAAAGAATTGCAGAAACACTTGGAGGACTCAGGTGCTCCCTGCGTGGCAATAAGGGCAGGCGGTGTTCTTTCTACTCCTGTCGTTGGCGAGCAAAATAGAGAGCGGCTTTTTAAATCTGTTGAAATAGCTGGATGGTTGGGTATAGAGATCGTCAATAGCGCTCTGTCGGGACCTTCGAGAAATAAAACGTTAGGAGCCAACACTCCAGGTAAGCCGATACAACAGGGGTCAAGCCAGCTTGCTTCATATCAAGATTTTGAGCGAACAGCCGGTATCTTGCACGAAGCAGGGGAAAGAGCTGGTGGTGCTGGACTAGAAGTTACTGTCGAAGTGCATCAACATTCTATAGCAGATACTAGTACTTCAACTTTGAAGTTACTCGAAATGGTAAATAGTGATTATGTTTTTGCTAACCCTGATTTAGGTAACATACTCTGGCACTATGATGAACCTGAAGAATCCAGCGAGGATGCTATTGTAGCCCTGGCCCCGCACTCCAGATATTGGCATTGCAAAACTCTTCAGAGGGTCCACGTACCAGAGTTGGATCGTGCCTACTTCATAAGGGTGCCTATACCTGACGGAGACATTGATTATAGATTTGCCATAAACGCCATGATAGATGCCGGTTACGAGGGGTATTTTGCTTTGGAAGGCGCAAATACCGGTGATCATATATCTAAAGATGCGAGAAGCGTCCAGTATGTCAGAAAATTAGTGGCTGAGATAGAGCACGGTAAACCAATTTTGTAGCATCTGTTTCACTTGACTCAGTCAGTCAGTAAGACTACCATATACGTCTGTTGCGTTTTTTAGCGCACTTTTGGGTTCATCCCGACGCACCTTAACAACTGGATAGTAGAAGGAAACCGTTAATATTTAGAGTTTGATCCTGGCTCAGGACGAACGCTGGCGGTGCGCCTAATGCATGCAAGTCGAACGAGCGACCCGGGCTTGCCCGGTTAGCTAGTGGCGGACGGCTGAGTAACACGTAAGTAATCTGCCCCGAAGAGGGGGATAATCTAGAGAAATCTGGCCTAATACCCCGTACCTTCCTCTCCAGCCTGCTGGATTGGAAGAAAGGTCTAGGCCGCTTTGGGAGGAGCTTGCGGCTTATCAGGTAGTTG
>DJMH01000110.1:562-5433 GCA_002435305.1 Dehalococcoidia bacterium UBA6495 | reverse complement strand
AGGACCCTATATTCAACACTGGAGGCTGGAATCAAGAGTCAGATGATTTGCTCAGAGTTCTTGTTCCTGAATTTACTGCAACCAAAACGGCGAAAGAGATTTTTGAAATAGCAGATCAACACCGGGCTCCATTTGGAATGATACCAACACCAAGGGACTTGATTGAGTGGCCTAACCATCAAGTGACTGGCTTTTGGAATGAGGTTGAACATCCGTTATTGGGGACTCACCTATATCCTTCAGGCCCCATCGGGTTTAACGGTGACAGGGGAGGATTCGAACCGGCTCCTGGGATAGGGCAGCACACGGATGAGGTAAAAGGGAGGCTGTCAGAGAGAGAGCCATCAGAAAACTTATCTTTCAAACCGGAAGATCTTCCCATGCCATTAGAAGGTATTAGGGTAATTGATATGACCCAAGTGTGGTCAGGACCTTACGGGTGCAGATTCTTGGCGGACATGGGAGCCGATGTCGTAAAAGTGGAGGGGCCTACATTTCCCGATCCGGTTAGAACCGCAGGCGGTGCCCGGAAAAACCCAGACATAGATCTGGCCCCATATTTTAATGAATACAACAGAGGGAAAAAGGGGTTATCACTTGACATTAAAAAGCCAGAAGGTGTGAAAGTTCTGAAAAAGCTAGTGGAAACAGCTGATGTGTTTGTTGAAAACTGGTCTTCAGGTGTTGCTGAAAGGAACGGTTTATCATACGAAGAGCTGAAGGCGATAAAGCCTGATTTAGTCTACATATCTATGCCAGGATTTGGCCATCAGGGTCCTGATTCTTCGAGGGTAGGTTTCGGGCCCACAATTGAACAAATGGGCGGCTTAGTGGCTTTGCAGGGATACGAAGGGGGGCCTCCCCATAAATCGGGAATATCTTATGGAGACCCTATCGCTGGCTCGACCTGCGCTGCGTCTGTTATAGCTTCTTTGATTTACAGAGAAAAAACAGGTGAAGGGATGTACTGTGTAATCCCTCAAAGGGACGGTGTTACAGGACTGGTGGGTGAGTACTTTGTTGCGGAATCTCTAGGAATTGAACTGCCTGTACGGACTAGTCCCAGACACCTCAAATCTGCCCCGCACAACGTGTATGAAACCCTTCCTGATAAAGAAGGGAGACCAATAATGGGCCTTTTAGCACGGAGCCCAAACCCGGAAATTGTCGACTATGCCTTTGATAGGTGGGTCGCGATCGACTGCCAAACAGATGAAGAATGGGAAAGGATTGTTGAAATTATTGGGGAAGAACGATTGGGGGATGAAAAATTCCAGGCAGCAGCAAATCGAAGACAGTATGTGGAAGAAATCGACGAGGTGATTTCAGCATGGGCCAAAAATCAAGATGCTGAAGAGATTTCTAGAACATTCCAAAATGCCGGAATCTGTGCTGCACCGGTAATGTCTCCAGCACTGTTGATGAATGATGCGCATATGCTAGAAAGAGAAAGTTTCATAAAAGTGGCTCACGATGTCGCCGGAGAACATCTGGTATCAAGGCCGTCATGGCGTGCGAAAAGACGGACAGAATTGCCGACAAAATCAGGGCCCTGTTTTGGTGCCGACAGTGATGAAATACTGACTGAATTAGGCTATTCAGAGAAATATATAGAAGGATTATATGAGGATGGAGTAACTTCTCGAAGTTTGCTTGGCGGAAGATAAATCTCTAAGGAACGTTGTGATGCAGAATCGACAGGAAGTATGGATTATTAGCGGGGTTCCAGCAGCGGGAAAAACTAATACTTCAAAGGCACTTGCAAGATCCTTTGATAGAGCAGCTGTTATCAGCAGAGATGAATTGCAAGCTCAGATAATCTCAACTGGCAATGGTCATGCTGCCTCTGGTTATACCGAACAGGATAAGACTGGGTCTATAGCCTATTTTCTTTAGAGTTCCCAATTTCCTGTTTGATGGATACTCTTGAGTTAAGATAGCACCATGAAACACGTCATCGTATACAAAGAGGCCGGAAGATATGCCGGCTGGCCTGCTAACTATGGTATTTGGAACTGGGGAGACGAGATTGTCACCGGGTTCACATTAGGATTTCATAGCGATGATGGTGGATTTCACTTCAGGGATAAGAACCGGCCTTTTACGACGATGCAGTCCCGCAGCATGGACGGCGGTTTAACCTGGGATACTGCCGAGGCGCCATTATCTGCCCCTGGTGATGTCGCTATTAGTGCTGATGAACACATGAACCTCTCACTCGGTCCTGTGCATTCTCGATCCAATCCACCGGAATCATTCAATAAAACCATCCATTTTTTGAACCCGGATTTCGCCATGCTTATGGGAAGAACTGGTTTGACGAAAGGGTGTGAGTCATACTTTTTCCTGACATATGATCGATGTGCTACCTGGCAGGGCCCTTACTCTTTTCCAATGTTTGGAGAGCTCGGGATAGCGGCCCGTACAGATATTATTAAGGATCGATCAGATACTCATAGGGCAAAGTTGTTTCTGTCTTCTACCAAACCTGATGGGGATGAAGGCAGGGTCTTTTGTGCTGAAACGCAAAATGGGGGCCGGTCATTTAAGTTTATTTCCTGGATAAGAGAAACGCCGGAAGGCTTTGATATTATGCCTTCCTCCTTGAAATTAACCTCTGGTAGATTGATGACAGCCCTCCGCTGTCGCTCCTCAGATAATAATCGAGGTTGGATTGATTTAATGTATTCAGATGACGGGGCTATTTCGTGGAGCCAACTGTCAAAACCTGTAGTTAATACTGGTACAGGTGGAAATCCTCCTGCCATGCTCCGCCTGTCGGACGGCAGAATTTGTTTGATTTACGGTTATCGGGATGAAGGTTCAGGGGTCAGGTATGTTGTAAGTGAAGATGAAGGTGAAACTTGGGGAAAAGAGATCATTCTTCGGGAAGACGCAGGTAACCACGACATCGGATATCCAAGAGTCGTAGAGAGAGCCGACGGAGACCTAGTTGCAGTTTATTACCACAATGATGTTGCTGATGGAGAACGATACATCGCGGCAACGATATGGAAGCCTTGATCCCCTAAAACATTCTGTGAGGCATAGCTGGCTCTTCTTTCGTCATGACCTCCAGCACAGCAGTATTACCAGACCGAACAGTTTCGACGCATCTGTTAATCGCAGGACCCACTTCGTCAGGGCTATCGACCATTTCGTTGTAGCTACCAAGTGCGTCGGCTATTTTGGCATAATCACCTGTTGTGTATTTAGTTCCATATAGCTCGTTTGCTGTTGGGAAATTATGAGGTCTGTAAATTCCCATGGCCGAATTATTCAGGATTATTGTGAATACGGGGATTTTTTCTCTAACGGCTGTCTCAATATCGAGACCTACCATTCCAAAACCGTAGTCTCCGATCAAATTGACAGCGACCTTATTGGGTTCCGCCATACTTGCACCCATGGCCAATCCAAGGCTGTAGCCCAACTGCGTCGATTTACCCCATGCAATGAATCCATTCGGGTTAACAGTGTTATAAAAGGGCATTATCTGATCCCTTGGACTCCCGGAATCGTGAGTCACTATAGTTTCGGCAGGGTTGGTGTTTTGCATCAATTCCCAAATGACCCGGTAAGGACTTATAGGGGTTTCCTTAGATTGAAGGTAGGGCATCCATTCCTTAAACCAGTCCTCTCTTACCGAGGCGATCTCATCTTCAAATTTAAATGATTCATTACGATTACTGGAACCTAACAGTGCCTTCACTTCCATTATCAATTCGTCCAACACAAGCAGAACGTCTCCAAGGACCGCATGATCTGGTGAATAGTCTTTGTTTATATCTTCAGGGCTGTTTGTAATTTGAACCAGTGTTTTTTTATCGAAGTCGTTCATTCCATAGTGGATTCGGGTGAAGCTTGTCCCGATTCCGAAAATCAGGTCGGCCTTATCGATAAAGTGAACAACCATATCGGTTGTTGAGCTACTTCTAGTTCCGAGTGCCAATTCATGTGTTTCCGGGAAAGCGCTTTTACCTGCCATCGAAGTCATTACAGGAACTCGGGCTAATTCTGCGAGTTCTATTAGTTGTTTTGACGCCTTGCCGTACAAGACTCCTTGTCCTGCCTGTATAACAGGTCTGCTGGCTCCTAGTAACATTTTCGCTGCCGTCTTTATATCTTGAGGGTTTCCAGCGCTTTTAATGTTTTCTACATTTGTATAAGTGGTGCTCATACCTTCGGGTAATTCTTCGCTTAGGATATCGCTGGGTATTTCCAGAAGAACGGGGCCCGGCCGACCTAATCTAATCTGGCTGAAAGTTCGCCTCATCATATCTGGAATGTTTTCTGGCATTGAAACTTTACCGGACCACTTGGTCACCGTGCGATAGGTTTCACTGGGACTAAATGTAGGATGAACGCCATGTCGGGATCTCGGGTTAGAGGCAGGAAGAAGCAAAATAGGGACGGAGTCAGCATATGCAGTTGCGACCCCGGCGAAGGCGTTTTCAGCACCAGGTCCAGCTTGCATAGCGAAAACCCCAGTTTTATCTCCGTTAGTTATACGGCTGTACCCGTCGGCGAGATTAACTCCAACCCGTTCCTGTCTGAAGATAAGTGGTCTTATTCCGGCTTTTGCCCCCGATTCCTCCAAACGATTGAATGGGATCACACCCATAAAATCTACACCTTCCGATTTGAGTATTTGAGCGATTAAATCTGCGCCTATCACGTTACCTTCCTTTCCCATTTGACATCGAATGGCCGGAGCCTTGACTGGACTTTTGGCAGGGGTGGCAGGGATCGAACCCACGACCTATGGTTTTGGAGACCATCGCTCTACCTACTGAGCTACACCCCTGAGTTTAGTGAATCCAGAGTATAAAACTATATCAAAAATCATATTGATATTAATAATATCTCAT
>DJMH01000110.1:0-167 GCA_002435305.1 Dehalococcoidia bacterium UBA6495 | reverse complement strand
ACATGAATGGATCCAATATTACCTGTAATGAGTTTGCTTTCTTTAGGGTTGGCAGCCGCGCTGGTTGCGGTGTACTTTTTCGTACCGGCAGACCCCGGAGCGTTAATTACTCCAGTTTCAGACCGTCATTTGCAAGGCCGATACGTTGTGCCTGAGCAGCCGAATAT
>DJMH01000064.1 GCA_002435305.1 Dehalococcoidia bacterium UBA6495 | reverse complement strand
GAAATTATCCCCAGCAGTTTTTTGACGAATTCGTCATCTAAAATATCATTTATGCCGACATCCGCACCTTCATTTGCTAAAGTTATTGCTATGCCGCGTCCGATTCCTTTTCTAGCTCCAGTAATTAGAACTTTCTTACCATCAAGTAATCTCATTGGATTCTCCCCAAAATTTAGTTTTGTATTCCTTGTTGCCGATGGTTCGTTGAATACCCGACCGGTAAAAGTGTAAACCATTTATAGACCAATGAAATGGCGATTAGATGCGTAAGTATGGTGGGGTTTCGAGTCCCTTCCTGGGCGTCACTATTTTCTCCCCTACCTAGTTAGTTTTGCCGACATTTTCCCGACTGAATGACCCTATAGAGTGAACTTACAGGAAATATTCAGCAGTTAAAATACGGGACGGAATTCCTTGGCCCGCCTCCTAACTAACATCCGATAAGAGTGGCTTTACGACCGGACGAGCTCATGTCATTGATGGCGGGTGGGCAAACGGTTCCTAGTAGCTATACACTGTAAAAACTAATTGCTATATAAGTTATGGAGATTATTTACCAATGAACCAATTACTAGATAAAATTCATGGTAGCCTTTTGGGTGGAATGATTGGGGACGCTATGGGCGCTCCAGGAGAAGGATTGACCTACGGCGAAATTCAAGACAAATATGGTCCTGAAGGCATAACAGACTTCAAGGGTCTCGGTACAGATGACACCGCTGTGAAACATCAACTTCTGAGTGCTATATTTAAAAGTGAAGGATACCCAAACGTCGATGCCTTCGCGCAATCATTTATAGACTATCGCGAGCAGAATTACCGGCTTTGGTTCATATCTGTGAAGAATGCTTTTCATAAATTTTCAGAAGGTTTATCGCTACCTGCATACGCTGGCTGGGGAAATATGCAAAGCTCCTCAACTGCTATGGCAATTTCTCCTATGGGTATTATCAATGCAGGCAATCCTCGACAGGCATCACTCGAAACACAGGAAATCGCTTCTCTAATACATAATGGGCCGACTGGTTTTTGTAGGGATGCTGCGTGTGTTATCGCAGCAGCGGTTGCTGCAGCATTCAAACCTAGCATTACCATGGAAGAAATTATAGGAACTTCGTATAAATATTTAGCACCACTTAGTTCAAAGCTTTTATTAGAGCTCATCTCAAATGCCTTGGCCTTGGCAGAAAGAGAGGGGACATACGAAAAATTCAGGCAATCCTATTATGAGTCTTCCCTGAGACCAGTATTGTGTGATTCGAGAGAAACCCTGCCTGCAACATTAGCAATTTTATACCTCTCTAACGGATCACCTAGAAAGGCTATTACATACGCCGCTAACTTTGGTAGAGATGCTGACACTATCGGTGCAATGGTGGGTGGAATAGTAGGTGCATTACATGGAGTTAGTGGACTTCCTCAGGAATGGGTTGAAAAAGCCTCAAACGTATCAACATCAGAAACTGATTATTCTAAACCTCAATACGGTACGGGTGACAAGCCGTTGGATCTGTCTGGATTTAATTACGTAGACATAGCGAAGCAGCTTCAAGGCGTGATACAGAGGAGACAGGAAGATTTGGGTGAGGTCTCAGAAATGCTTACTAAAATGAATCAATAACCTTCCGGCGGTTCCTAGCAGGAAACTAAAAAAGCTAAGGGGGAAGAATAATGTCGGTTTCCATAAACGAAAAGCCGAATTTTCTTGTCATTATGTCCGACGAACATGCGCCGATGTGGTCTAGCACTTACGGTCATCGTTTTGTCAAAACACCGAATATGGACAGGCTGGCAAAAGAAGGTAATGTTTTTGACTCAGCGTACTGTAACGCACCGTTATGCGTTCCTTCTAGGTTGTCCTTCATGACCGGTAAGCAGGTTTCAAATTGTGAAGGCTGGGATAACGCCACCCCTCTTCCTTCTGATGTAATGACCTGGCCTTATGCTCTCAGGTCTGCAGGATATGATTGTGCCTTGTCAGGGAAAATGCATCTAATTGGCCCAGACAGGCTTCACGGTTTCGGAGATCAGTTAGCTCACGATCCTCACGGTGACCCGCCTGAAGATGATCGAGCTTCTCTTAACCTAGATCCCGGTGGCGGACATCCTATATTTCCGTGGGAAGATGGGGTTCCTACCGCATCAGAACCGTGGGCAAGCGTGCAGGAGGCAGGTGCTGGAACAACCCCCATGATCGATGCCGATAATTTAATAGAAGAGAGAGCTGTAGAATATCTTCAATCTGAGGATAGGAAAACCAATCCCTGGGCATTATGTGTAGGATTTGTCGCACCCCACTTTCCATTTGTAGTCCCGGAACCGTATTTCTCTATGTATTACCCAGAACACGCCGATTTACCTATGAACCCCCAGGGTCATCTTGAAAATCTCCCTGATGCAGCGCGAAGAACAAGACAAGCTTTGAATTTTGATGGGTATTCAGAAGATGAAATTCGTCGTGCGAGGGCTGCGTATTATGGATTAATTACTTTCCTCGACGATAAGATTGGCCGCCTCTTACAAACGTTAGAAGATCAGGGTTTATTCGAAAACACCGTTGTGATATATACCTCGGATCACGGAGAATCATTAGGTGAGCACGGATTGTGGAGAAAGATGAACTTTTATGAGCAGTCGGTGAGGGTGCCATTACAGATAAGTTGGCCAAAAGTATTACCCTGCGAAACGCGTCATAATGTCCCAGTATCCCTTGTTGACGCCACCGCCACCATACTTGATCTTGCAGGAATATCCCCGGAAGTAATCAGATTGATGGAACTGGATGGGGAATCTTTGGTTCCGCTCATGACCAGCAAAGATTCAAGCGTGAGAGGGGAGGCTTTTTCAGAACATTTAGCTCACGGGACCGATAGGCCCAGAGCTATGATTAGAAAAGGTTCATTTAAACTTTGTTACAGTCATGGGGGTTCGGTTGGGGAATCATCAGATGTTGAGTTGTATGATCTCAAAAATGATCCGGGTGAATTTGAAAATCTGGCCGGTCAAACGAAATATGAGAGTCAGGAGCGGCAACTCCTCGACAATATATTGGAAAGATGGGGAAACCCGAAAATATTGGATCAAAAAATACGATCAAGTCAGAAAAGTCGTTTATTGATTAGAGATGTTCTGGGTGACAAGGCAATCTTCTAAATGTTTAAAAGGGGAATCGCTGATACTAGTTGCAACTAGCGATCGCAAAACAAGGAGGCAGAAAATATTGAGGTCAACATTTTAGTTTAACAGTTCCATCAGCTAAAAGGATGGAGCGTCACACTATAACCCCTTCTTCTTTCAAGTAAGATATATCCTCGCTGACCATACCAACTATGTTAGTTAGTATCTCCTCTGTGTGCTCTGAATACATAGGGGCTCTCGTGACTTCTACAGGAGAGCGACTAAGTTTAACTGGGCACCCAATCATTTTATAATCACCTCTCACATCATCGGTGACATCCACGACCATTTCTCTCGCTATCAAATGCTCGTTTGTAATAACCTCTTCTGGGCTTATTACGGCCCCACACCATACCCCGGCGGCCGCCATCTCATGAAATACTTCATATTTAGACTTGGTGGAAGTCCAGGATGTGATTATGTCAACAACTTCTTTTGGTCTCTTGTTTCGAGCCTGCTCGTCTATATAACGTTCATCGCCTATCAGATCCTCCTTACCCATAACGGCTAGTACCGTTTCCCACATATATCCTCTCAAGTGGATCATTACATAGTCGTCATATCCACCAGGACTACAGGCAAATGTATGCGGGATATTAGTTTTTCCTAAGACAACTCCTCTCTCGTTAGGCTCGGAAGTACTAAGGCTTCTGATTAAACGGATTCTCATTAAATTGACTACCCCATCTTGCATAGCCACCTCCACACGTTGTCCTTCTCCGTCTTTATCTCTCTGTCTCAGGGCAGCAAGAATCCCTATAGCCATGTGGAGGCCAGTACCAGAGTCACCGATACCAGCCGCAGTTCCCATCGGTGGACCGTCAGGCAAACCATTTGCCGCCATTAATCCGCCAGTGGCTTGTGCAGTATATTCAAAAGCCTTGTAAGAGCTGTATGGACCGTAGTCCCCATATCCTTTGATGCTAGCATAGATTATTCCAGGATTAATTTCCCTTAATCTCTCATAACCAAATCCCAGTCGATCCATAACGCCTGAAGAAAAGTTCTCCAAAATAATGTCGGCCCATTTGACCAGCTTATCCATTATCTCGGTACCTTCAGGGGATTTGAGATTCAATGTCATGGCACGCTTATTACCGTTAAAGATCGTGTAATAAACACTGTCAACACCTTCAATGTGAGCCATGTCAACGCGTGTGTTATCTCCACCAGCTGTGTCTTCGAGTTTTATTACATCGGCTCCAAGAAAACCCATAAGCTGGGCACACGACGGACCGGCTTGTACTCGACTCATATCGATAATTTTCACGCCTTTTAGTGCTTTATCCATCTTAATCTCCTAACCTGCCATCGATAATTTTTTCCGCTGGTGTACTTAATGTTTTTCAGTTATTTGGATAGTGTGTTGACATATTGTCGACCATAAAATCATCTCTTTTTAAGAAGGCAATCAGTCATGAGGTTTCCAACAAGTGCCGCCTCCCCTTATACCCTGAAAGGTTTGTGTGTACTCTACATCATCTAAGCATTATAGCTATTCATCGGTACCAAATTGTAACCAATCTATATAAAGGCACTACCCCGTCCACTGTTCACATTGAATAGAGTGGTTTATGACACCCCTTCTTTCGTATCCCCTTTATCTACCCCACACAGTACGATTCTTACTCGCACCGTGTGTTATTGAAAATGTTACTATCTGCTGTAAGGTCAAGGTACTAAAAAGCAGGAGAACGCTTTGCATGGCAATAACGAAAGAAAGCCCGCGTAAGTTCAGAGTGCTAGACACTAGCCCCATCCGACACGATGGTCTGGATAAGGTAACAGGACGTGCCTGCTTCGGCGCTGACTTCTACATGAGTGGAACCCTTCATGGCAAGATACTCCGGAGCCCCCACGCCCATGCTCGGATACTGTCCATCGACACCAGCAAGGCCGAGGATCTGCCCGGTGTTAAAGCCGTCGTCACCGCCGACGATTTCCCGATCATCAGTCAGCCTCTAGACCTTTCCCATGCCCGATCGACCCCTAGAGCAGTGGCCGAAAATGACCTAGCATACAAAAAGGTACTGTACCGCGGTCACGCGGTAGCAGCCGTGGCAGCCATCAGCATTCACATTGCCGAAGAAGCCCTAGACCTCATTGAGGTTGCTTATGAAGTCCTCATTCCCGTCCTCGACGTCCGGGAGGCTATGATGGATGACGCTCCGGTTCTCCATGAGAACCTAACCACGATTTTCAGAACAGAAAATTTCGCCCGAGGCGACGACACCGGGATCAAGGGAAACATAGCTGGACATGTCCAGGTCCTTCAAGGAGACGTGGAAGCAGGGTTCAATCAGTCGGACATCATCGTGGAGCGCGAACTTACTACCTCGATGGTGCATCAGGGATATATTGAACCTTTTGCTGCCACCGCGTTTTGGTCCCCGGATGATCACCTAACTATTTGGACTAGCACTCAAAACGCCTTCGGCATGCGCAGCACTGCCTCAGCGATACTGGGGTTGTCCGAATCCAGCATCAAAATTGTGCAGTTGGAGATTGGAGGAGGTTTCGGAGGCAAAGGCACCGGCTATATGGAGCCTGTCGCAGCACTGCTATCTAAAAAATCTTCTGCGCCGGTAAAAATAGTTATGACACGCAAAGAGGTGTTCGAGGGCACAGGCCCGACGTCGGGAACCTTCATTCGATGTAAAATTGGCGCCGACAAGGAGGGCTACATCAAAGCGGCCCAGATATACATGGCTTATGAGGCCGGAGCGTACCCTGGATCGCCTGTCAGTGGTGGAGCTTTCCCCGCTTTGGGTGCCTACAAGATAGACAACCTCCTGGTAGACGGTTATGACGTGGTGGTTAACAAACCAAAAACCCAGTCATACAGAGCACCGGGACAGCCCCAGTCTGCCCATGCCGTAGAAACCGTAATTGACGAATTGGCAGAAAAGCTGGGAGTGGACCCGATGGAATTCCGCCTGAAAAACGCTGTTCAAGAAGGCGATATATCGCCTACAGGCCTGCCGCACTCCCGTTTCGGATGCGTGGAGGTTGAAGAGGCCATGAAGGCCCACCCTCATTACAACGCACCCTTGCAAGGCCCTAACCAGGGCCGAGGGGTGGCTGTTGGATACAGGATGCACGGAGGAGGCAACGGCTCATCGGCCACTATCAACGTCAATGACAACGGAACCATTAGCCTGGTAACCGGCTCAGCCGACCTTTCGGGCAGTCGTGTATCTCTCGCCATGCAGGCGGCCGAGGCCCTAGGCATCGACACCGGGGACGTGACGCCTTCCGTAACTGACACAGATTCCATAGGTTTCACCTCCGGCTCTTTCGGCAGTCGCATCACTTTCGATACCGGACGAGCAACACTGAAGGCGGCTGCTTTGGTCGTGGAACAGATGAAGGAACGGGCGGCTTTGCTCTGGGAAGTTCAACCAGGAGATGTGGAATTTGGAGACGGAGTGTTCGGGTGTAATCTCAATGCCGGTGACCGCCTGACATTCAAAGAGATGGCGAGAGAGATGGCCCACACAGGCGGAGCAATAACTTGCTCGGCATCTGATGTCCAGGGTGGAGTCGGCCCGCAGCTTGCTGGCAATATCGTGGATGTTGAGGTTGACCCTGACACGGGCAAGGTTGAAATTCTTCGCTACACTACTTTCATGGACGTAGGTCAAGTTGTCCACCGAAGTAACGTAGAAGGTCAGATGCAGGGCGGAGTTCTTCAGGGTGCAGGTTGGGCGCTTAATGAAGAGTATTACTACACCGAGGAAGGAGCGATGGCAAATTCGAGTCTTTTGGATTATCGGATGCCCACTGCACTCGACCTGCCAATGATCGACACCGTCATCATCGAAATACCCAACCCGCGCCACCCATTTGGAATCCGTGGCGTGGGGGAGTCGCCTATCATCCCACCGCTGGCGGCCATCACAAACGCCATTTACGATGCCACAGGAGTACGGCTTACTAAGTTACCCATGTCCCCTTCATCCATCATCAAGGCTTTAGGCGATAAGAATCCCCAGTAATTTTTACGATGAATCTCTGCCGGTAACAAATGAAACACTTGCAATCTATGGTGGAAATGAATTCGAAGGGTTAGTGTTAACTGGATGATCACTAATTACTACAACTCGCGTGCAATGATGGAATTCCTGCGTGACATAGTTATCACCCAAATAAACCTCTAGTGTGTGAATATACCTTCTTCGACAAAGACGAATAGCCCATTACACCGACCTTCTTGAGAAATAGTCCAAGCTACAACATATCAAGATAAAGGTGCCGCCCCACCCCAACCGGTTCATCTAATTCCAAAATATATACTTCTATCGCACAAGGGTCTCTCTTCATTATATGACTCGTTGTATTTATAAGAATCTATCTGCAAATCTTGATATTGAGGTCATTACCTTCTCAGTAGTATCTCCTGCCATCGAAATTACAAGGTAATCTAAACCAGCATTTTTGTATTCCTTAAGATCGCCTTCTATTTGATCCAGGTTACCAGTCAGATAAGGTCTATCAGCGGACTGATGATTTAGTTTATCTGTTATTTTCACGGTAGCCCTGAGAGTAATTCCTATTTCTGAATAGTCTCGTCGGTGGAATCTACAAATTTGTTTTAACCTTTCTTGATAACGTTTCAGTTCTGCTGGAGTTAAGTTAATGCCATGCCACGCAGTGCCATATTTTACTGTTCTAACAAAAGCTCTGTCAGAATTCCCTCCTACCCAAATTGGTATTGTTCGGCCATTTCGCATTTGGGGATAAAGCCTCATACCAAAGGTATTGATGTAGTCTCCGTGATATGTAGGGGAAGGATTATCAACGGCCTGTGATAGGAAACTCAAGTGTTCATCAGTCACTAATCCCCTTTTCGAATAATCTGCCCCCATCGAATCAAATTCTTCCTTCATCCATCCGGTGCCAATACCTAGAATCAATCTTCCTTCCGAAAGAACATCTAGAGTTGAAATCATTTTAGTATTTAGCAAGGGGTTCCTGAACGGTAAAACTAGAACGCTGGTTCCGAGGCGCATTTTTTTTGTTTTGCCAGCGATAAAAGACAGGGTTATAAGAGCCTCCATAATATTTTGAGAATTAGGATCCGTCTTACCAGGCCCAAATTGTTGTGGATATCGTTGTGAAATATCAGTGGGATACAGGGTACGATCGCTCACCCAAACCGATTCATAACCTTTAGCTTCAGAAATTTCTGATGCCTCAAGCAAATAGTCTTTTTGCTCAGATTCCCTGAACACAGGGCTGGCAGCAGTAGTTAAGGCGATACCGAACTTCATTTTCGACCTCCTATTCTCCAACCTGATGAATATTAGTTACCGAGTGAGAATTGTATACATTTGAATCATTGCATTAACTCAATGGTGGTAGACCATCTTTAACAAAATAGTTTCCTTCCTGTTTGTAAATCCTGCATCTACATGGTTCCTCGTCGGAAGGATAGGGTGTGAGTTTTGCACAGTAAATGTATGTCTCGCCCCACTGTGGAAGCCGGGTATATGTTACCTCAGGGGTGAGGGCGACTATTCAGGAGGTTGTCATAATTCGAATTGCTCCGATTTCCCAACAGGGTTCCAGCCAAGCATTGTAGTGGCATGGGATGTGTCTCTCCATTTCAGCTTGTTATCGGAAATCGCGTCAAAGGTTTCGAATTTTATTGAAGCTGGGGCACTCAGACATAAGTCTACGACTTGTAGACAATCCGATTGGCTTAAATATCCAGGATAGTGGCGAACCAGTTTTGGTTTATCAGTATCCAAGACTGCGCCGAGCCTTATATTTATAACAGAAATACCATGATAGTCTGAAAAGTATCTTCCCAAGGCCTCTCCGAAAATTTTGCTTACTCCGTACAAACTATCAGGCCTTACCGGGTCTTTGTAATCCACTAGATTCCAGTCATGAGGTATTTTTTCATGTTCCCCACGCGCGATATGACCGTAAGGATAATCCAGTTCATATCCAAGCATAGTACTGCCGGAACTAGCAAAAACAACCCGAGATACATTATTTCTCCTGGCGGCCTCGAAAACATTGTATGTACCCTTTATGTTTACTTTATTGGTATTTTCCCAATCGTTAACGTCCGCCAAGTAAGCCGATAAATGCAATACTGTGTCAATTCCCTTAAACGCAGGAAGAATTTCATCAAGGCTAGATATATCCGCCTGTGTATGAGGTATTCCTTCAACTTTCCGGCGATTCAAACCACTGAAATCGTATTTTCCCGACAGGTTCTCGAGAACCAACCCACCAATTAAACCACTTGCGCCTGTGATCAGAACTTTAGGGTTGGGCATATTTGATCCTCCTCGGTAACGATTCAGTTTCTCTGCAGGGTATCCTAACTAGCAAAATTGGGGAATTACTTCATCTACAAATAGCTTCATATCATCCAGTTCCTGAAATTTAGGGAAAGTGGTTATTACCATATCAAATCCCATTTCCGCTATTTCGTATAGCTGATCGCATACTGCCTTTGGGTCACCTGCAATCACTTGGCCAGAGGTATTTTTGCCCTCAGCCATCCTTATGGCTTTTTTGTGATCCTTATCTATGAAAAATCTGGGGGCCA
>DJMH01000066.1:3407-5740 GCA_002435305.1 Dehalococcoidia bacterium UBA6495 | reverse complement strand
TACAGAAAAGTAACGGACCTAATTTTCCCCGCCGTAGGCATGGGCACAGGCATTGATATTTTTGGTCGTTTCAAACAAGGTGATAACAACCGTTATACCAGCTACCTCCAACCCCGGAAGAGTAAGGGAAAATACTTTGGGAGCCGTCGAAGGACCAGGTGACTTAAGAGATTACGTTAAGAGGCAAACTGAGAGGTGTATCTAATTTCTTTGGCTAGGATCACTCTTGTCATCCTCAAACCTTTCACCCATTTCGTTTAGGAAATCTTGAACATCGGCTGAAAGACTGATATCTGCATCATCCCCCTCAGTTTTCCCAGGGTCCTCTTCGCCTTCGGTTCGAGTTAGGACTCTGTCAAAATAGGTTTCTAATTGTTTTATCAGGGTCCCCACCTCGCCCCCATAATCTATTGCTCTCTCGATATCTTTATACTGCTGATCCCCTTTGCTTTTCTCAGCCAGATCAGAAGGAAAGTTATAAACTGCACACAACACTTCTAACAATCTCGAGGCGCCCAGGTGATCTTCATCCAATTGAACATATTGAGGTAAATGTGCCATCAGGGTAGTGTTTTGGATGCCCTGTTCGGTCAGATCTTCATTAACTTGGTTAATGATGGAGGTGGGCCCTTGGTAGGTACTGCGGCGCGGATTTAATAATGTCCCAGCTTTTCCCTCTTGCTCATCAGTCATCGAACCGGTCACTAAAATCGGACGTGTATGTGGAACAGAGTCGTACATTCCACCAATTCTGCAGTATTCGGTTACCTTGCAATATTTAAATAATTCCACTATTGAGTCAGTGTATTCCTCACCAAAATTATGCGGTTCCCTTATGTGTATAAAGATATAATCTCTACCGGAATATTCGTCTTTTGCATGGTGAACTATCGTATTCGGTTTTGTAAATACACGTTTCCCGTTGACAATACGCATCCTTGGTCGATATCTGGTGAAATCAAAAAATTTTCCGGGTTTGGCTAATCTGCCAAGTTCCTTAGCCCCTAGGTATTGCTCCAGTTTCCTCAATGACAGAGTTCCAACTCTTCCCACATCAACCCAAGGCCGCAACATGCCGATTGCCACGGTATTGTTCATCTCTGGCATCGGGTCAGCCAGTTCAAATTCACCAACTCTCATAGGCCTGTACAACCACCAAAATGAAAATTTACTAATATGGATCTTATTATAGGTCCGAAATTATACACTAGCCATAGTATGAATATCCGACTTAATACAAGAATTGATCGCTGTATAATGCCAACAAAATTTGAAAATGTAACTTTGGAAGACAAATTTTAGTGTGCTAGAAAGATCATTTGAAAAAAAAGCCTTAGAAGGGGTACGGGTCATTGATTTCTCTTGGATCGTTGCTGGTCCCCAATGCACAAGATTGCTTGCTGACTTTGGGGCAGAAGTCATTAAAGTGGAAAACGAAGCCGCTCTCGACTACTGCAGGAATATATTGCCAATCAACGCTGAAGGGTCACCCAATAGAAGTGGATTGTTTAACACTTTAAACAGGAACAAGAAAAGTGTCACCTTGAACGTCATGCACCCAACTGGTATGGACAAACTCAAGGAACTAATTTCAATATCCGACGTGGTGGTAGAAAATTTCAGCTCCAGAGTTTTGGAGAAGTGGGGGCTCAGTTATAAAGAACTGAAAGAGATAAGGCCAGATATAATATATTGCAGCATGTCTGGATTTGGGCATAGCGGAAGGGATAGGAATTATGTTACTTGGGGTCCCACAGCCCAGGCACTATCGGGATTAACTTTCATGTCTGGTCTACCAGGAGAAGAGTCCGCAGGTTGGGGGTTTTCCTACATGGATCATACCGGCGGATTTTATGGGGCCTTGGCCATACTGATGGCTCTCAAACATAGAAATGTTAGCGGAGAAGGTCAGCATCTGGACATATCTCAGGTGGAAGCGGGGATCGGTATGACAGGCACAGCCATCTTGGATTTTACAGTCAACGGCAGGCCTTTCAGAAGAGACGGGATGCCGCCAGGGAATACCGCTCCAGATAAAAAATTTGCTCCTCACAACTCATACAAATGCAAAGGTGTAGATCGGTGGTGTGTTATCGCTGTTACAAATCAAAAGGAGTGGAATTCTTTTTCAGAGGCAATTGGTAACCCTAAATGGACAACCAATAAGAAATTTTCGACCATGGAACTAAGATATCAACATCAAGTTAAAATGGATGAAAAAATAGGATCATGGACCCGGGACAAAACACCACATGAGGTCATGCATCACCTACAAAGCTTTGGGGTACCAGCTGGAGCGATTCAAACTCCAAGAGAACGAGTGGAAGAAGACC
>DJMH01000066.1:0-3013 GCA_002435305.1 Dehalococcoidia bacterium UBA6495 | reverse complement strand
GTAGAGGCTATGCCCATGAAATTGTCCGAGACGCCTTGGAAACTGCACTCGGCATCACCATTACTTAGTGAACACTCGGCAGAGATATACATGGATTTACTTGGAGTATCGGGTGCAGATTTCTCCTCTTTCTTAGAGGAGGGAATAACATGACCGCACTCAATGGGCTACTTGTCATAGAATTATGTGGAGATCGAGGCCAATATATGGGAAAACTTATGGGTGATATGGGGGCGAGGGTAATAAAAATAGAACCTGTCTCGGGTTCTCAAGAAAGAAATATAGGCCCTTTCAAAAATGACATCCCAAACCCAAATTCCAGTCTTTATTTTTGGGCACGCAACACGTCTAAAGAAAGTATTGCTATCGATTTGAACTCAACAGAGGGAATCAAAATTATCAAACAATTACTTGAAAACGCCGATGTATTCTTGGAGGACTACGAACCTGGTTTCTTAGGCTCTATAGGATTGGGATATGAAGGGTTGTCCAAAGCTAACAGCAGTCTGATTATGACATCTCTTACTGGTTTCGGCCAAGACGGACCGTACAAGAGTTACAAATCCAATGACTTGGTAGCCTTAGCAATGGGCGGAATAATGCACTCATGCGGGTATGATGACGTACCAGAATCCCCGCCAATACGACCGAGCGGAGGGCATGGTGACTTTATATCGGCCCATTACGGACTGATTGGCACTCTGACTGCCCTTTTTTATAGGGACTTCACGGGACATGGTCAATATTTGGATGTTTCTGCCCACGAGGCTTGTTCGTCAACTACAGAAGCTTCAATCCCGACTTATCTATTCCTTAAAAAGGAGGTTTTCAGGCAAACGGGAAGACACCAGGGTGCTACACCTACCCCTAAAACCCTTTGTAAAACAAGCGATGGCAAATACATAATAGTTTTTCAACTTTTCAATAACCTAAATTCCTGGATGTCCCTTGTGAAGTGGATGGCTGGGAAAGGCATGGCTGAAGATTTGGAAGATGAAAAGTTTAAAGACATGGCACGCCATATAACATCCAATCCTGATGATTCGGACCATGCATTCGAAGTCGTTAGGAGCTTTATTTTAAATCACACAGCAGATGAAATTTACCGGGGTGCACAAGAATTGAAGTACCCTTGGGGAATTGTGAGATCACCGGAGGAAAATCTAGAGGATCCTCACTTTTTGGAAGACAGAGGTATGTTTGAAGATATTCTCCATCCTGAATTCGGGGAAGGCGTAAGTTATAAATATGCTGGTCGTCCCTACAGATTCAAAGGAACACCTTGGAATGCTTTTAGGGCTCCACTGATAGGAGAACACTCCGTTTCAATATTGAAAGATGACTTAAATTATTCAGATGAAGCTATAAGAAATCTTGAGGTCACCGGTATTATTTCGTCTCTAAAAATTGAAAACTAACTCTGCCAACTTGTGTGAAGGGTAGAGTTTCACCAAGACAAAGTTGATTTCGACAATCCTCAGATCACAGGAATCACAACCGCTAATGAAACAAATAGATGACTCCTACCTATCCGAAGACAGCAATCCCGTTGTCACGAATCGTTCAAGAAGATTTCATTTCACTTGGAGAACAGGATGCTTAGGTTGCTTAATACCGATAATAATAATGTTTTTATTGTTTTTCTTCCTAATAAGGGCTACCTTTGTACTGGGCTAGGTAGCCATCTTCTGCAGAAATACAATTTCAAAAGAAAGGGAATTTAGAATGAAAGCAGCTTTCTACGATGGTACCGGGAATATGACTGTGAAGGAATATCCTCAACCAAACCCTAAGCCTGGAGAAGCTCTCATAAAAGTTAAATCGACCGGGATTTGCGGGTCTGATTTAAACATGAATTTAGACAAAACAGGTCCTGACTCGCATCCGGCAGGACACGAGGTCTCCGGGGAAATAGTGGAAGTCGGTGATGGAGTGGAACAAAAGCACATCGGATCTCGGGTGGCTGTCGAGGTTCTCGGTAGTGGAAGAGCCTGTCAAAATTGTTGGTACTGCAGGCAAGGTCAATACATTCATTGTCCTAATAGAGGTTCAGGTGTGGGTGGTGGATTTGCCGAATATGTCACTCGAAAAATAGAAGGTTGTTATCCTCTGCCTGACAAAATGACCTGGGAGGAAGGTGCATTAGTGGAGCCTTTGGCGGTTTCTGTTCACGGTGTTCGAATAGGAAACATGGTGGGTGGAGATACCGTCACCGTACTCGGTTCCGGCACCATTGGACTTACAGCCATAGCAGCCGCCAAAGCTCTAGGCGCAGGAAAAATTCTTGCTACTGCAAGACATCCGCAGCAGGCAGATGCGGCTTTATCTTTGGGTGCCGATGCTGTGGGAACTCAAGATGGCAGCGAATTCGCTCAAATGGTGCTTGATGCAACTGACGGTAGGGGAGCAGATTTTACTATAGAAACAGTGGGTGGCAGTAAAGGGGATACTTTAAAACAAGCTATTGAGGTCACAAGAAGGCAAGGCCGTATAGTAATTTTAGGGGTATTTTATGGTGAACATTCAATCGATTGGACGGGGCCCGTGCTGAAGGAGCAAACCATTCAAGGTTCCATATGCTACGGAATAATTAACGGGCAACACGATTTTGAAACTGCTGTAGAAATCCTATCCAGACCCGACTGCAATCTAAATCAGATAGTAACGCACAAATATTCTCTTGAAGATATAGATACAGGATTCAAGACTGCTTACGACAAGTCATCCGGCTCCATAAAAGTTCAAATACAACAAAATTGATGTTGTGCGGCCCAATTTATGTTTTACTCCGGTCTTTTCTTGACTAGAAAGTCTCCTTAAAAGACAATTACGAACGCTGATTTTATTAAGAAACTAGTTTGCAAGGCACATGACCTTAATTCGAAGTGAGCTAAAAACGTTCCGCAGTAGCTCAGTGGTAGAGCAATCGGCTGTTAACCGATCGGTCGCTGGTTCGAATCCAGCCTGCGGAGCCAATTATCCTAGGTATGTATTGAAATCTAAACCAACTAAC
>DJMH01000092.1 GCA_002435305.1 Dehalococcoidia bacterium UBA6495 | reverse complement strand
TATAGCTGGTTGCTCAACTAATAATAATTCGACCGACGTCCTAGAATTAGCCATCGATGGTTTAGGAGGTCATGAAGCAATCGACAATCTTAATGCCTATTCAATCAAGAGTGAACGTGATGAGTACATAATGGGTCAAGGTCCAGAAACTGGTCACGGATTAATGAGACTTGCTGCACCTGATGTTACCGTTTCACATGATCTTGATGGGGAGACTGTGCGAATTGATGTTGTTACCAATTTAGCTGCCAGAGCTGGAGGCTATATTAAACGGGAGAGCACTTCACTGCTCGTTGGCAATGCAGGCTATCTCAGTGAAGACGATTTATTTGGAATCGTTCCTGAAAGAGACAAACCATTGTCATCTGATAAAACTGCTGCAGCAAAAAAGACCGAACGTTTGTTGAACCCTCATATTTTACTTAAGGAATTGATGGCTCAACCTGATTTGTTGACCAATCAGCCAGAAGGAATTAGCACCAAGGGCTATCAATATAGTGCAGAAGAGGTTTTTCCAGTTACCATAGATCGTGTTCGTCAGACTGGAAGAAGAACGCTCATCGCAACTCAGGAATGGCTGAAAGGTTCTCAAGGCTCAACTTTTCATGAATTAATGGCAGAGAAGATTGAGATTGACCCTGATTGGTTCAAACGCTGGCAGGAAAGTACTAATATTGATGAGGGAGAGCACCTGCGATTAACAATCAAAGATGAAGTTTACCCAATTACGCTCTTTATTAGTCCTGAATCCGGACGTATTACAAAGCTCAAAACCATGGAATGGGATGTGATTTATGGGGATATAGAGCTTGAGGTAATTTTTGATCAATGGCAGCGTATTGATGGCATTGATTTTCCAATGCTGGTGAAAATTTCTCAAGGTGGGGCACCTCGGTTAGAGGTGCGGCGCTCTCTTATTGAGGTTAATCCCAGTCAAGATCCAGACTATTTTAATCCGCCTCCAAGCGTGGCCTACAAGCATAATCAAGCAGCTGCAACTCGAGGTAAATATCTTAGCCAAACTATTAGAATGTTTACTTTGGCAGGTGCCGCACGGCCCGAACTTGGTTCCATTGAACTCGAACCTGGCGTTGATCTACTATATGCCTTACCTGTAGATGGGATCTACACAATGGTTGTTGAACAGGAAAAAGGTGTTGTGGTCATCGAACCAGGAATGAATGATCTCAAAGGCGAAGAAATCATTCGATGGATTGGCGAACGCTATCCGGGAAAACCGGTGACTCATTTAATTGTATCGCATCATCATAACGACCATGGTGGGGGCATTCGTCCATACGTTGCAAATGGGACAACTTTGGTGGTACACAACACAGCGACTGATTTCTATCAAGGACAAGTCAATCGGCCAAAATCAACGGTATTAATGGATGCATTGGATCGAAATCCGCGATCAGCCAACATCATTGGGGTGGTTGAAGGCGAATCCTATACAATCGAGGATCCTACTCAATCGGTCACTGTCTACCCAGTGCTGGGTGGCCACACTGAAGACATGGTTGTCGCTGTACTTGAAAAACAAAGTATGCTGTATGCTGGAGATCTTTATGTAAGTGGCATTGCTCGTGATTTACGTTCTGGAACAAAGAGAGGCCCAAATGTTCTACCATTCCATTCAGCGGTGGCTCTTGACGAAACGATTCGTGCCTACAATCTAGATGTGCCAATTTTGGTTGGTTCCCACGACCGACAACCGGTTACTTATCAGGATCTGGTGAATTACATAAGCGATTAATGATAAAACTGAGGTATACAAAAAATTAACCGTCGCATCAGGCAATTATTTAGTTGTCAATGTAGCCTTTCCAGAAGTTACTGACTTCAGATTTCCAAATAGCATTGCCTGCTTTGCATTAGCATTATTGCCTACGTAGGCTTCCAGAAAAGTTGTGCTGGTAGCCGCAGCAATTTTCAATGCTTCGTATTGTAAAGGGCCCGGTACATCTGTACGGCAAATCAATCCACCTAAATAGTGATCTGCGCCTTCTATGAATACATAGTGATGAGGTGCTGAGGACTTGGTTAATGCTTCTGGGACCTCATACTTAAAAGGAGACTTAACCCGAGCCGAACCTACTTCACTGAAATCGTTTGAGCCGGTTGAAACAAAAGTTGGTATTGTCACCCCTATCCAAGGGTCTGTTGGCATCAACGACATGGTCCCTGGATCACTAATCATCAATAATGCTTTGAAACGATTTTCATCAGAACTCTCTTCATAACCGCTCATTGGGTTTACCAGTTTCATTCCTGAAACAAGCATAGCTGTAGCTGCTCCCATAGAATGCCCAGCTGCTACAAGCTTCGAGGTATCCATTTTTCCCTTCAAATCTGGAACCATTGTTTGAATTAATTCAAGTGAATCAAGGATAAAGCTCATATCTTGTCTTCTGCTGTCGGTAACGTATAGCATCTGGGAATACATTTCCCTAAGATTATCCCTCTTGGTCTCAAATCCCAACGACCTGGAGTCCATGTGTGTGGGCTGAATAACTACGTAGCCATGAGACGCCCAAAAATCAGTGAAGCCTTTGTACATATCTCCTTTGGAGCCGTTTCCGTGGGAAAAAATAACAACTGGAAATACTCCCCTAGCATCTGGATAGGAAATTCTAATAGGCAATTGTTTTTCCAATTTTTGAAAATCCAGCAACAGTTGATTAACTACCTTGACTCCAAAGTTCCCTTGCTGAAAAGCATATTGGCTACCTGTCCGTTCACAGGATGTTAATACTATGATCGAGAAAGAGATAACCAATAGTTTTAACAACATTGGTCTTTGTAGAAAACTCCCTTTTAATCTCATATCCACCTTACCTTCCCAGCTATTGAATGTTTATTAATAGACAAACTAATATACCTTGTTTTAAACTCCATAACAGCCTACCAACATGCTTTAATTTCAGCTATATTAACCACTAAAAATAAGAAGACTATGCTCATCAAGAAATCTCTAACAACCAAGGACTCAAAAAATCATAAGTTATTGATAATATTTATAATTCTACTGTTTACTGTATCTTGCAGTGATCCAGAAGTTTCACTCGAAAAAATAACTATTTCCGGTGAGATTTCCCTTCCTAAAACCATTGACGTAAATGAACCGATTAATCTAACCATATTTCATGCAATTTCAGGCATTGGGTTTCAAGAACATCCACTTTATGAAATTGAGTCGTTCACATCGGATCAATTAATGTTTCAACATACTTTTGATTACGATGCCAAAGGC
>DJMH01000093.1 GCA_002435305.1 Dehalococcoidia bacterium UBA6495 | reverse complement strand
GGTGCCTAGCTGCGTTCCATGCACTCGTATAAAACTGCCTGCCTGCCCAAAATTGCACGATTGTAGCGATTACGAAGGATAAATATTCGTTTTGGAAAGGTAGTGCAGATCCTAGGTTGGGGACCATCCCCAACATGATGAATCCGGCCCCCAACAGACTGACTACCGCTTGTTGGATAATGCGCTTTTGTGACCGGTCGGTTGATCCATACCCCAACTCTTCTTTCTCAATGTAAGAGGAGGAATACCCAGAATTAGTGATGGCAAGTCTTATTGAAGAAATGGATTCAAGTCCAGGTATATATTGAACTTTTGCTGTTTCAGTCGCCAAATTCACATAGGCTTCTTCAACCCCTTCCAATTTCAGCAATGAAGATTCAACGTGTGACACGCATGCTGCACACGTCATCCCCTCGATGGACAATGTAATAGATTCAAAACCTAATTGATAGCCAGCGTCTTGAACGGTGGATTTAAGAAGTTCCTTTTGGATGTGCCCGGAGGGGATATGTACCGTAGCTTTTTCAGTAGCCAAATTCACAACAGCACGTTCCACTTCTGGTATACGCTCAAGCGCTTCACCTACATGGGAAACACATGCTGCACATGTCATTCCAACAATGGGTAGAGTGAAGGATGTGTCAATTAGGTTATTGTCCACGATCTGTTGCACCCCAGTTCCCTAAGCTTGCCTATTTGACAAAAGTATACGTCTAATAAAAAGACCGGTATATACTACCGGCCTTTTCTTAAGCTCACTTTGGGCAATATTGGCATGTTTACATTGTCCGGACGACCCCTACTACTCGCCCTCTCACCGATACATTGGCAGCCGCAACAGTAATGGGTTGCATATATGAGTTTGCAGGAACTAATTTCACTTTATCGCCTTCTAGGAAAAAATGTTTTAGGGTTGCCTCTTCCCGATCCTTCAACCAGGCGGCAACCATATCACCGTTTTGTGGTTGTTCTATTGGTTCAAGTAGTACGAGATCTCCATCCCCGACCAATGCATCGACCATAGATTCTCCTTTGACTCGCAGCGCAAAAACATTTTCCTTTCCCTTGGTTAAAAAAGGAGGCAAATCAACATTGTCAAAATCAGCATCATTCCATTGTTCGGTATTAACCAACGGTAGAGGTTCACCCGCAGCGATGTTTCCGACTACAGGTACCGAGATTAGATTTCTCAGTGTTGATGCAGCCGATTCACCCAATAATTCGATACCCCTAGACACTTCTCGACGTCTTTGTAAATAACCTTCTCGTTGAAGTATTTGCAAGTTGTAGTCAACGACCGAAGTTGAGCTTACTTCACACCCTGTTTGAATATCACGAACGGTTGGCGGGTAGCTATTTTTGCCCATGAAATCTTTTATATAGTTCAAGATAGTCTGTTGTCGTTTTGATAATGGCCGCTTCATTAATGTCACGTCGTCACTTCCTTTTTTTCAAGCTTCCATGTAAATAAGCACTAATGTTCCGAACAAATTATCAGAACAGGTGTACTATGTCAATTACTACAAGGTCTAATTGGTTAGATATTTTAAAATCTTCAGTCGTTCGTTGACCCCCTAAAAGTCGCGATGCTAAACTGGGAATGTGAAAGATATCACCAACGTATCATTCTCAAGGAGGAGATATGATCAGAAGATTAGTCGCAAGCGTAGTGATGGTAGGTTTGCTGTTCGGTGCCTATGCCTGTGGTGAAAATGTACCACCGAAAGGGAGTCATGATGAAGTGAAGCCCGCACCCATAGTTTCAACTTCTTCCAATCAGCTCTCAAGTGCATCGGCTTCTGCACCACCAGCTGCTACAAAATCTTCTCAGTCTTCTTCTGCCTCCAGTGCGTCGGCAGCTGTGCCTTCAGACTACGTTTTGGATGTTGCTATGAATGACGCTAATGCTAAATATGGTTTCAACCCCACTGATATAACGGTGAAGAAAGGTGAGACAGTTACCTTTAATTTAACTTCCGAAAATGAGTTTCATAGCTTTACCGTGGATTCTTTGGGTATAGATGTAGAAGTAGATGCTGGTACAACTGAAGAAATCACGTTTACATTTGCTGAAGCTGGAACTTTTGATTTGATCTGTATACCGCATGAATCCCTAGGTATGGTAGGCAAAATCATCGTTCAATAGCCAAGTTATATGGCGAGTTATTAAGTGGTAAGGGTGGCGAGATGAACATAGTGAAGTTGGTTGGTCCGGTTTGTATCAGTTTTGCTCTTTTGTTTGGCCTGGCTGGCTGCTCTTCAGATCAAGTCGATGAAATACCTGAGGAAGCTAAGACAATAGAAACAGGATCTGCCTCGCCGAAACAGACAACGACACTGGCTCCTGTAACTAGTGTGACTAAAGAGCCTTCTGAGGTGAAAAAGACGGCGCCTGCCGCAACTCCAGATGCTCTCGTTAAGGCAACACCGGTGACGGCTACCGTTCTTCCAAATCCAGTGCCCACTGTTAAGCCTATCCCGACAAGGACGTTACCCCCGACGGCAACCTCATCACAGGGTACCGCAGTAACCTCAACTGCCGACTTAGAAGCAGTACTTATATCTTTACAACCTGGTTCGGTTGCCAGATATAAAATTGGAGAACAGTTTGCCCGCTTACCTACCCCAGTAACAGCCGTTGGAGAAACTGAAGGAATAAATGGGAAGATTTATTTTGACCCTTCCGGAAATATCAGTGCTTCTGATGCATCTATCATTGTGGTTGATGTGGAATCATTAAAAAGCGATGAAAGCAAAAGGGATAACTGGGTTCGCAGGAACGGAGGAATAGGTTCCGAAATATCCATCAATGTGACGAAAGTGTCGGGCCATACTTGGCCGCTACCCGATTCCGGGAAAATGGAAGTTACCATAGAAGGCGATATGACAATATCGGATGTTACAAAACTGGTCACCTGGAAGGGAATATTAGATATAGCGGGAAGTAACATTACTGGCTCCATATCAACAGTAATAACTTGGGATCAGTTTTCCCTGTCTAAACCTAGACTTCCCTTTATTATTGGCGTTGATGACGAAATTATTCTTGAATTAGAGGTAATAGCTACGAAGGAATAGTAGACTTTATGTTGTGGTTTCAAAGTCTCACGACACCAAATACAGTAGTCTCGTTGACTAGGACTTCTCAAGACTAATATACTTATTCCTATCCTTGAGTCACAATTCCTGAGGAGTGCTCAATATGCATGTATCTTGTCTTCAGCAAAATCTTAGTAGAGCCTTGGCAATAGTGGGCAGGGCAGTTGCTACTAGGAGTAATTTGCCAGTCCTTCAAAACGTAAAAATTTCCACCGAGGATGGAATGCTGGTTTTAACTGGTACCAATTTGGACATCGCTATTACTACTAGAATCGGTGCCCAGGTTGAAACAGAAGGTGAAATAACAATACCGGCACGGTTACTTTCAGATTTTGTAAATTCACTTCCTGACGATCGAATAGAAATTAAATCTGTTGTTGAACCACTTAGTGTTTCGTTGGATTGCCAGAGATTCTCTGCAAATATTAATGGCACCGATCCCGAGGAATTCCCTCCGATCCCTACAGTCGATGAAGGGGCAACCATAAAAGTTGACCCTCAACTTCTTAAGGACACGGTAACTCATGTGGCTTTTGCCGCAGCTACTGAAGACTCTCGCCCAGTATTGACCGGGATAAAGGTTGAGGTGAATCAGTCAGATTTCACGTTTGCGGCTGCTGATGGATTTAGATTGGCTGTATATGAGGGTAAGTTATTAGAACCAATTTCTGAAGCCATGGAATTTATAATACCTGCAAAGGCACTCCAGGAAGTTGGTCGACTTATTGGTACAGGCGATACAGCAGTTGAGTTTACAGTTACACCAGCAGGAACTCATGCTCTATTTAATATTGGCAACGTTGAAATTGTTTCTCAACTTATGCCAGGGTCCTTTCCAAATTTCAGGTCTCTTATCCCTGCAGAATACAAGAATCGGGTGATCGTTCAAAATTCCGATTTTTCACGTGCTGTAAAGACTTCTTCTATATTTGCTCGTGATGGCAGCGGAATACTCAGGATCCAAATTGTGAATGATGAAGATGGCGGAAAACTTTCCATATCGTCTAGAGCAGAGGAAGTTGGAGATAACCAGGGCGAAATAGACGGCGTTGTCGAAGGTGACGTGGATGAAGAATCCAGGATCGCGTTTAACAATAAATATTTGGCTGAGGTATTGGATGTTCTCGGGGAAGGTGAGGTTTCTTTTGAAATCACTTCAGCTTCAAGCCCAGGAGTGGTAAGAGCCACAGGCAAAGAAGGCTACACTCACGTGGTAATGCCGATGTTTGTTCAGTGGTGA
>DJMH01000062.1:1350-12071 GCA_002435305.1 Dehalococcoidia bacterium UBA6495 | reverse complement strand
AGAGCCAGTTCCGCCTGGGCAACATTTGCTTGAGCAGAAGTTACTTGTTGATCTGCGGCTAATATTTCAGATGCCTCTGTGGAACGGTATATCCTGTAAATTTCGGCACCCCGTGATAACTCTTGTCCTTCGGGGGCCAGATAAGTCAGTACTCCTTCTCGTTCCGTGATTATCCGGACGTCGTCTTCATATTTAAGTGTCCCCTCAAAATTTTCATAGGTCTTGAGGTCTTTTTGCTCGAGGAAAACGGTATCTAAACCAGAATTTATCTCTTGGGTTTGATTGCCCGCACCAAAATATATATCCCTGATAAAAAAAGCCCCGGCCAGAACGAAGACCACAAGAATTCCGCCCGTTACAATTAAAATGACTTTCTGGTTTTTCATTATTCCCTTAATTAGCTGGCTTGCGTTAGATAATTTAGATTACAGTCAAATTTACCAGAGGGCCCTCGGTTGCACCTTATTTGCCACTTCTTATCTCCCTGGAGGTCTACCCCCCCCTCCCTGGGCGCCCCCTCTTCCCGGAGGTCCTCCGCGACCTCCAGCCCCCTCGTTACCAAATACAGTCCCAGAGCATTGTGACATAGCTTCTTGGACAAAATCTCGATCAAAGTCGAGGTCGCCAAGCATTGACCGGAAAGCCCCCCCCCGACCTTCAGAAAAGTCAGGGTCTCCCACATCGAGGCCAGTCTCCCTAAGGCATTGGGCAAATTCCAACAAATTATCCTGTAATTCTATTTCATCCTCTTGGGAACGTTGTCCTGCAAAGCTAGCATTCTGAAGGAGGGGGACACATTTCTGAATGGTTTGTCGGGTTCTTGGGTCTTGGAAGTTAAAGTTGGGGTCATTTATCATACTTTGACGAAAGGCCATCATGTTTACGGTTCCATCTGCATTTAACTCAGGGTCAGGTACGTTGATCCCTTCACCTCGCAAACATTCTGCGAAAGAAGTTGCAACTTCCTCATCAGTTTGCTCTGAAATATTTTCAGCCGAGGAAGACGAATCGGATAGAGGTTCAACAGAACCTTCTGATTGAAGAATGTTTTGAGAGCTATTATCAGCGGCAACTACCTGGTTATTATCGTCCAGTCGGGCAACTCCAGCAGATGTATCTTTCGACCCGCATCCCAATGCTATAGCACCTATTAGACAGGCAGCAACCATAGGGATCATCAGCCTGAATCGGGATCCTGCCGTAATGATTTTCATCTTTTCACAATACCCTCTTCCCACTTGGTTCGACCAACTGATTCCTTCAATATTATTAGAGAACTTTAAGGAAATTATAAGAAGTTTTCACTTGTAGTGGAATCCTACAGTCATAAAAGTTATAACAAATAGGCGAGTAACTCACGAATTGCAAGGAATTAAAGACTCCAAGATATATATCGTTTTTTTAGGGGTGATACAATCCAAAAAATACCGGAGACAGCTTAGTTAAAGGAGGGGTTCGGCATGCCAGAAGGTAAGGAACTATATATGCTTATGCTTAGGCGAATGATGCTCATTCGCAAGTTCGATGAAACAGTGAAGGATCTAGTTCAAAGCGCCGAGCTAGTCGGCATGGCTCACTGCTATATTGGTGAAGAGGCAGTAGCCGTGGGTGCCTGCACTGCACTAAGAGACGAAGACTATATAACTGGTAATCACCGGTCTCACGGTCATCCAATATCAAAGGGGGGGGATGTTCGAAGAGCGATGGCAGAATTGCTGGGAAAGGCTACAGGCTATTGTAAGGGCAAGGGAGGGTCTATGCATTTAGCGGACTTCGATATCGGCATTTTAGGAGAATCCGGGATTGTGGCGTCTGCTTTACCCGTTGCGGTCGGTGCAGCAATGGGAAGCAAAATGCAAAACACCGACAGAGTTGTTATCTCTTTTTTCGGGGATGGCGCCAGTAATCAAGGAGCATGTCATGAAGCTATGAACCTGGCTTCAATATGGAAATTGCCTGTCATTTTCTTATGCGAAAATAACCAATACGCCGTCACCACTTCTTTTAAGGAAACTGTTTCAACGGAAAATGTTTCCGACCGTGCCACTGCCTATAACATGCCAGGAGTATTAGTCGATGGACAGGATGTTATGGCCATGCATGAAGCAACTGTACATGCAGTTCAAAGAGCCCGAGCTGGTGAAGGACCAACCCTTTTAGAAGCCAAAACATATCGATATGAAGACCATTCAGAAGGTCTCAACAGAATTCTTAGGGAGCCTTACAGGACTGAAGAAGAAATCGAATTTTGGCGTCAAAGAGACCCTATAGACATTCATTCGAAATGGCTTTTGGAAAACGATGTAGCGAGTCAAGAAGAGATTGATAAAGTACAAAATGATGTGTATGAGGCTATAGGTGATGCTCTTCAATTCGCTAGGGAGAGTCCGTATCCGGATGAAGCAGATTTATTCACTGATCTGTTTGCGGACCCGATCCCGCTCCGTTAACCATTAATTGTCGGACTTATAACAAAATGATCTGATGAAAGGGGAATTTTATGGGTGAAATTACATATTCCGATGCGCTTAACCATGCATTAAAGGAAGAAATGCGGAGGGATGAAAAAGTGTTCCTCATGGGCGAAAGTATTCGGGGTGGTATTTACGGTGTGACCGGTGGCCTTTCACAAGAATTTGATAAACGGGTTATTGACACTCCTTTATCGGAAAATGGATTCATGGGAGCTGCTGTCGGAGCTGCCGCTGTGGGAATGCGACCAATCGTTCAATCATTAGCTAGTTTCGCTTGGGTTGCCATGGATCAACTGGTTAGCCAGGCTGCAAAGATGCGTTTTATGTTTGGAGGTCAGGTCAATTTACCCATAGTTTATCGCTGGGGGCTGCTGTATGGTAACAACATAGCCGCTCACCATGCCGATCGCCCATATCCCATGTTCATGAATATGCCGGGGTTAAAGATCGCTATACCTTCCACCCCAGCTGATGCCAAAGGATTGCTGAAAACAGCGATCCGGGATAATGACCCTGTCATGTTTTTTGAGGATAATAATTTAGCCGGCAGCCGTGGCGAAGTTTCAGAAGATCCGGAAATCTGCATCCCGTTCGGAAAAGCAGAAGTTAAGCGAGAAGGAGCGGATGTAACTGTTGTTACCATCGCTGGTACGCTGAGACCAGCCTTGGCGGTTGCCGATGAACTAGAATCTGATGGCATATCTGTCGAGGTGATTGACCCACGGACAATCGTACCATTGGATACCAAAACCATTCTAGACTCTGTTGAAAAAACAGGCAGGTTAGTTGTTGTGGACCCCGCGCATCGAAGCTGTAGTGTGGCGTCTGAAATATCTAGCATAGTTTCTCAAGAAGGGTTTTGGAGCCTTCAAGCCCCAATTCAAAGAGTGACTAGCCTTGATTGTCATTTCCCTTTTAGCCCAGCGTTAGAACATCTTGTTTACCCTAATGAAGATAAAATCGCTGATGCGATAAACCTAACACTTGAATGAAAATAACCCGCTTAACCGAGCAAGGAAATAGTAAGGTGTAATGCATGGCCATTAACGTTGCGCTCCCTCAATGGGGTATGAATATGGAAGAGGGAATTCTGGTTAAGTGGTTAGTTGATCAAGGCGAAGAAATCCGGAAAGGCCAGCCTTTAGTGGAGGTTGAGACTTCCAAAATTAGCTCTGAGTTGGAATCTCCAGTTGACGGAGTGATAGCACATCTAATGGCGCCGGAAGGAGCTGTCGTCAAGGTGGGGGATTTGGTGGCGGTCATCGGGGAACCGGGGGAAAATCCTCCTAGACCAGAGAAGACAGCATCTAAGCCCGGGAGAAGGAAGTCAACTCAAGAATCCCGTTTTAGCCTGAATAAACCAAATAGAACAAAAAGAACCCAGGCTACCCCAATTGCTCGAAAATTAGCTAAAGACAATAACATTGATATCGATGAACTGACCGGATCCGGGCCAAATGGAAGAATTTCTGAAGGTGATGTAAGGGAATACGTCAAAAGTAACAAAGCAGGAACAAGGACAAAAACCGGTCAAATTTCCCCAAGAGCCAGAAGACTCGCCTTGAACAATAATATCGATCTAAATCAGATTTCAGGAACTGGCCCCAATAGGCGTATTTCCGTCGAAGACGTGGAAAATGCTATCGGTTCAATCGCTGACGCTGGTGTAGATGAAGAGTCGATAAGCGCTTCTCAAACATTATCTGGCTTGAGAAAAACCATTTCAGAACGAATGTCCCTCAGTGTGCGAACCATGGCACAGGTGACATTAACATCAGAAATCGATGCTACGAAAATGGTTGGTGTTAGAAAAAATTTACTCCAATCTTGGCGTTCTCATAAAATACGTCCAATGGATCAAGATATCCTGGTCGCGGCCGTCGGGGATGCCCTCACAAAACATCCTCGTTTAAATTCTTTCCTTAAAAATGACACGGTGTTATTGGCAAAGGACATTAATGTGGGCATAGCAATGGCTGTACCTGATGGATTGATGGTGCCGGTCGTTAATTCTGTAAATGAAACCAGTCTCATCGAAATAGCAAAAAATCTCCGAGATCTGGCAAACAAAACTCGAAAGAACAGTTTAAACATGGCCGAGGTTTCAAATGCAGGGTTCACTATAACTTCTTTGATGAATCATGACATTGACGTTTTCACCCCTTTGGTTGACCCGCCTCAAGTCGCGATTCTAGGAATCGGAAGAATAACTGATAAACCTGTAGTGGTCGATGGTGAAATCGTTATCAGGCAGATTATGCATATCAGTGTAACTTTTGATCATCGAGCTTTAGATGGTGTTCCCGTCGCTGAATTTATTCACACTCTAAAAAGCAACCTTGAAGACCCCGAATGGCTGAAGGAACGTTGCCTGAACAATCAACTACCTTCGAGACGCAATTAAAATTGCTAAGCCATATGAATTTATCGTCCGGTTGTAATTAGCAATAAGAGAAATCACCCTTTGATCCTAGACATCATTTCGGTATAGAACTGGGATTTAATTTATTTTTCTCAGGAGTGCTATCATCAGCTTAGCAAGAACTACGGACGATTCAGCTTGAAAACGGAGGTATAAATGTTACCTATAAGCACGGAACCGATGCAGATTAGAACCTCAAAGATTATTGATTCAAAAGGAGACGGTCCATGGTATGAAGCCCTATTCTCAGATGGACGCAATAATGTGGGGTTAATCTGTGACACTCCAGGATCGGTAAACGACGATCACTACCATCCTGACTTTAATGAATTTTGGATCATACTCAAAGGTTCACTTGAGTTTGAAATAGGTGATTTCCCGACCATACATGCCCACAAAGGAGATGTCGTACTAGCTCCTGCTGGAGAAAGACATCTCATAAGAACTATTGGCAATGAATCTTCTGTTAGATTGCATGTAAGCAAGATTGGTTCTGATCATGCCAGTAGGAAAGATCGAGGTAATCAGACAGCCCCCTATCCTACTCAAAAAGAACCCCCTAACCTTCTACATACCACTTTGGACTCAGTAATAGAACAACTAGGCGAACCACAGTGGGTAACTAGCATCATCAAGGATTCATTAAATACTGCCAATCTGGTATACAGTGCTCCTGGAACACCACATGACGCACACTGGCACCCAGAATTCGACGAATGGTGGACAATCCTGAAGGGGGAACTAACCTGGGATCTGGGTGAAAAACGCCCCGTATACCAGGTAACAGAAGGCGATATCATGTATTTGCCTAGGGGATTGAAACATCACATACTTACCCAAGGCTCGGAAACTTCCTTCAGATTGGCAATAACTGATTCCGAAGGGCTCCACGTTTTCCAGGAAGGCGATGAAGATGCGCCTCCTCCTCGGGAATAGAACCTTTAAGGCTACTATTTCACATGTCATCTCAGGTTTGGAGGCAACCACCAAATGAATTGACGTGATTAAATGGAGTGAACTCTCTATTAGGACTAGAACCTTGTACATTCGGTTATGAATTGTGCTAAGGACGCGTTTTTAGGGTTCTTTGGGGATTAGGTTGCCCTTATTTGTGCTGAGTACCGTGGCCAGCTTTCATTAATATTATTGGCATCCTTGCATCCTCATTGTTTGTAACCCGCCTGTGGCCACCAAGGAGTTTCCAATATAGTCCAACGATGTAAAATTGACTACCTACGTACGGTTAGGCTTGCACCGATCAAAAAGACGATTCCGAAGCCGGCCAGAACAATGATTTCGGTTCCGAAATCAACTAGACTGCGACCTTCCAACATTATCCCTACCAGCATTTCAACCGCATATCTCAAAGGGAAAACTATAGAAATCTTCTCGAGCACCCATGGCATACTTTCAACTGGTACGATGACCCCTGTAAGAAAAATCTGAGGAACAATTATTATAGGTATGAACTGGACCACTTGGAATTCGTTCTTTGCGAAAGTGGATACCAATATTCCAAGGCTGACAGCTACTATGGTTAGCAACACTAAAACAAGAAACACATGCCAAATGGCCCCTTGATATAAAACGGGAAGGACCAGTACCGTGTAGCCGAGTATCACCGCCGATTGCAACATGGCGAAAAGTAGAAATCCAAATAAGTATCCTACCAACAGATCAGCTCTAGAAACCGGAGTTATATTTAGTCGTTCGAGAGTACCCTGTGATCTCTCTCTTAAAAAGCTCACTCCTGTAAGTAAAAAGGTGAAGAACAACACAAACACTCCTAGCAATGCAGGAGCGATTCGGTTCAAGATATCCTCCTGATCAACTAGACTAAACCCCACCAAAGACATCACCAGTACTGGAGCCACGATAATGAGTGCCAGTGACCTGTGATCTTTGGTCACCTGACGGATTACCCTGTTTGATATCGCAATAGTTCGATCAAAATTCACGGTATTACTTTTAACACGAAATGTAAAAAAGCATCTTCGAGAGTGGCTCGTTCCGCCCCAGCTGCCGCACGGAGTTCCTCAGGGCTACCGTCGGCAACGATGTGTCCTTCTTGAAGAAAAATTAAGCGATCGCAGTGGTTTGCGTCATCCATGGTATGGCTAGATATGAACAAGGTAATCCCGTTATCGGATAAAGAAGAAAAATGATCCCAAAAACTCCTTCGCAATACAGGGTCGAGTCCTACTGTAGGTTCATCTAACACAAGTAATTCAGGAGAATGAACCAGTGCAACTGCCAAACTAACTCTTTGCCTCATTCCACCACTTAGATTTGCCACGGAATTTCTCCGGCGGTCGTTAAGCTCTACGAGCGATATAGCTTTATCTACCGCCACGTTTCTCTCCTGCCTACCAGACATCCCGTACATTCGGGCAAAAAAATGCACGTTCTCCTCTATAGACAATTCTTGATAGAGTGCGTTGAGTTGGGGCATATATCCGATTCTGTCGTGATTATTTCTACGAAGAGTATCCCCTAGCACCGTTATTGAGCCCTTCTTTGGTTTAATTAATCCCATTACAAGACGCATTGCGGTAGTTTTCCCAGCCCCATTAGCTCCTAAAATTCCGCAAATTTCCCCCCGTGGTATGCTAGTTGTTAGCTCCCGAAGCACTCCCAATTTGCCATATGAAAAGCAAACTTTCTCGAACTGAACGGCTATGTCTGGTGACTTTATAATTACATGTTCCTCATAAACTTGAACCTTTTATGGTTCAGTACTTTTAGTGGTCCCCTTACTACGAAATCCCACATAACTTCAATATAGTACATGGCTTGTGGCAATCGAATAAACGATCTTTCGTAATTAGTTTCATTTATGTTGTGCAAGGTGTTCTGGGCTATTTTCTACGGTAACATGTAATAGCATATCGTCTCCTCCAAATTATCTTTAAATGCCTAATATCACTTTTAGGAATCAATTTTTAGTTACCGTTACTATCAGTCAAATGAGCGAGGACTGACAGAATCTGGCTTGACACTTCCCGCGGTTTAGGAGTTCCATGAGCCTTCGAAAACCCTTTCAAATGCCAAGGCCCATGGTGGACGCAGAAACCCCAATGCCCGTACATCCTCAAGCCAAAATCCGTAAGGGGTATGCCTGGAGTATGCACCGCCGCCGATGACTTTACTAATTCGGAGCAGGACTGATTCTGCAAGTTCAGCCACCGCCTCCTTTGCTAACAGAGAGTTACGGCCACTGGACCTTCCTATTTCTACTTCACGGAGCATACCCTCGTACGCCTGCTGGACTAACCATGCTTCTATTTCTACTTTCGCCCATTCAACACGCTCGTAGGACCTCATACGACCACTTTTCGACTCCAATTGCCGGCGTGCAGTTGTGACTGCGATTTCCACAATACCTGTAATCACAGCGACGAACAAAGCCCCTTGTGGTCGGTCCATACCTGCGAGAACTGTACGTCGGTCATCTCCAGGGAATGCCAATCTTGTAGCGGGAAAATTATCAAAAACCAATCCATGGCTCTGGGTAGCTGTCATACCGTGTCCGTCCCACGGGGCAATAAGTTCGACTCCTGAAGAGCCGTCCCAGACCAAATCGCGCATGTCCAGAACGAACGTGTCCGGGGTGACTTCGCGGTCCGGCATCGCGTGGGTAACCATATAAGAAGTCATACCTGAACCGCTCCCAAAGTGTTTCTGACCGCTGAGCAGATACTGAACGTCATTGCTCGCCCGTTTGGCTATAGAGTTGGATTGGGTATTGTCTCCTCCGCTACCAGGTTCGGACATTATTGTTCCCCAGAAATGTCCTTCATGCATTGTTTGAAAAGCCCAGCGACGCTGTTCGTCCCACGTTGAGGTGTAAGGTTCTGGAGCCGCTGAGATCGATAACCAACCAGTAGATTCAATCACAGCAGGGTGCATCGCTGCCACAAGAGCCACCGACGAATCTCCGTGTGCGAGGGTTTTAAGAATTTCGCAGACCAATCGGGTCCCGCTACTGTCACCGTCCCAGATTCCTCCAAACACAGTGGGTACAGCCACCATTAAGTAACCGGATTCCTGGAGTCTGTCAAAATCTTCCTTTATTAGTTCCCGCCGTCGTTGTCTTTCGGAGCGTTGAGATGCGAAATCACATGCTATCTCGTAGACATTGCTCAAAATAGACTGAGTATCATCGGCTGGTCGGCCGGTCATTTTATGCATTCAGGTTTCTCCGAGTGTTAGTTTTCATGACTATAATCATGATGGAGATCAAGTACAACCGAAATATTCGCTCAGGTGACTGTCATTACTGCTGTCAAGAGTGCTGTCAAAGCTGATATTTTACCCCTGTAAATCACAGTGGTAGAACCAGAAATGTTAAAAACTGGTACGGGCGCCTTGTAAATAAACGTCATGAACATGGTGCTACCAATCCTTTCTAGGATTGCCCTTATAATGGTGACTAAGAAAGCCCGTATATCATCCACACTTTATATGCTCGAATTGAAGATTTAGTATTTAAGGTCCGCAATCTTCGGCATAACTTCATTAGCCAGCAATTCCATCGAACCTTGCCATTTATCCAAAGGTGACCACTCGTGACCCATGGCCAGCAATACGCCGAACCCTCCTACTTCTTCGTGCAGGGCTCGGATTTTTGCGGCGACCTCGTCTGGGTCCCCGACTATCCAGACGTTTTCCATAACATATTCTGGAGTTACGCCATCATCGGGCATATCCTGGTCTCGTTTGTATAACCCTAGCATTCCTGTTTTAGTCATAAGTCTATGAAAATAGTCGTCGAAATCTCTCCGGAGTATTCCGTTTAAGGCTTCTTCTCTCGCAGATTGTCCGTCTTCAGCCACAAATATCTCCCTGGCGATTCTCCAATCAGAACGATTAACAGTGTTTTTGGTTTTAGCGGCTCCCGATTCCACAGCCTCCCAATGTCCAGCCAAAGTGTTGCTAGGGACAAGATTTATACTCATAGGAATCCAACCCCGTTCACCTGCCATCGTGAGGGTTTCTGATTTTGGAGAAACGCCTGCCACTGCTATAGGGGGATGAGGCTTCTGGTAAGGGGATAGATGAAACCTAAGGCCGATCTGATCATCAGGTTCAGGAATCGTGAAATCCCAATAATCACTTTTGTACCGTCCAGGTTTAGGGTCTTCCCAAAGTTGGAGGATAAGTTCCACAGCTTCTCTTGACATATTCCTATGATGACCTTTGGAAGGATCGAATCCAAACACTTCAAAATCTCCAGGGAATCCTCCCGACCCTATGCCCCATTGGAACCTCCCGTGGGCGAGGTGGTCGAGAAGGGCGATTCTGTGCGCAATCATGAAGGGGTTGTGGTTGGGCATGCAGGTTACGCCAGTGCCCAAAATTATGTTTTCAGTCATAGCAATGGCTTTTGCAATAAAAAGATCAGGTGCAGGTATGTTTTCCCACTGGGCAGTGAAGTGCTCACCGATCCATGCTTCTCTGTAACCAAGTTGATCAAGGAATACTAACTGATCTAGATCATCATCCATAGTTTGGGTGATATTTGACCCAGGTGGGTGAAGAGGCATCGTGAAATATCCGAGCTTCATCAGGGTTACCTCCAAAAAATATATCGTTTATTGCATGTGATTATTAAACCATTGAAGTTACTCCAACAGTATACGACGGGGTTGGTGTCACCTCCACGATTGGTTATGAGAACATTTTGAACCGTCTTGTGATGGAAATTTACAACTCAGTCCCGCTACTCCCTGACGGGCATAATATCCCATTTGGCTAAACTAAGAGCGGGGTTTAGAAAGTCGTGACCATTTTGTGACTAAAAGGAGTGGTACCCCTAACAGGAC
>DJMH01000062.1:0-1001 GCA_002435305.1 Dehalococcoidia bacterium UBA6495 | reverse complement strand
TTGTACTGAGGGTGTTTTAGAAGGTCATTTTAAAGATTAAATCGTCTCTATTTGTACTCAACACAATGGCTATTCTTCACTAACAGTCTTATGCCATATTCATACATCCTCAAGAGTTTGTGACCATTTCGTGACTATATCTCAACCTCCTATTTAAATAATTGACCTTACGAATAATTTGATTGCTGCATCAATCAAAAGATAGATGGATATCAGAGCTAACAAAATACCACTTGCTCGTAGAATTAGAGATCTTCTTTTTGAAATTGTTGAAACCATTTTATTGTCACCAATGACTAGGGCTACGGTTGTGTACCATGCTCCATCGACAATACCGGCTGTCAAACCCATGATGAAAATTTCGACCCAATTTGAATCTGTATTTACAAACTGACTAAATATCGCTAAGAAAAACAAGGCTATTTTTGGATTCATTATGGAAATTCCGAATCCTTCTAGAGCGGCTCGTGTTAGTTTGCGGTTGGGTGCTAGGGTTTCAAGAGTTTTGGGTGAAGGAACTGATTTTGAAGCTGTTATGGATGTTCGGTAGCCAATGTATAGGATTAAGCAAGCCCCGATAATCTGAAAGATGTTAAGTACAACTTCGTAATTCAATATGATGGTTGAAAGCCCTACAACGGTTAGCATCGCCCATATTACGATTCCGAAGGCGTGAGATATTCCGGTAACTGAACCATATATCTTACCTCTGTTCATTGTGTTAGTTACTACGACAGCAAGGCTTGGCCCTGGCGTGATAGCCCCTAAAAAACATATCAATATGATCTGTCCCCAGGAAGTTAGTTCCATGATGTAATGTGTCTCCTTCGTTCAGTCATGTATATGGTACTGAAATTTCTATACCGGGAAAAAGCATGTAGAGATTGATGATTGCCATCAATCATCCAGTTATCAGTCATAGCAAAATTTCCGAACAAATAGCTATCTCAAGTTTGATCACACACAAAATAAATAAGGAGTGGTACCCCTAACAGGACTCG
>DJMH01000112.1:2766-2967 GCA_002435305.1 Dehalococcoidia bacterium UBA6495 | reverse complement strand
CGGCCGGAGAATCGCCGGGGAGATTTCTCCCATCGAGGGTTGTTCTTCATCCGCCACATCCAGAGAGTTTCACCTGTCCCCGCATCGATAGCCACGGCGGCACGTCGCTCCCCGGCAACTGTGTAAATAACGCCTCCCACTTCAAGTGGTGTGGCACGAAAATAGAATTCTGGGATAGGGCCGTAATTAGCAGAATACCAT
>DJMH01000112.1:0-2455 GCA_002435305.1 Dehalococcoidia bacterium UBA6495 | reverse complement strand
GGGCCGTAATTAGCAGAATACCATCTCCAGGCAATTTCCAGATCTTTGACGTTATCCTTATTAATCTGGTCAAGGGCTGAATAACGGGTGCTACCCGCATCTCCACCCCAGTAGGGCCAGTCGCCATTAGGGGCACCATGCTGAGCTGAGACTGGAGTAACAATCAATAGAATGAAACTGAAGAAACAAAACATCAATTTTATTTTATTGTCTTTTTTTTGTGTCATTTCGAATTATCCTTCATTAACTGATTTTTTAGTTGGTTTTGCCCATTTGAAAGGGCCTTCTATCCGGATCTGTTTAAGATCATCAGATTCGCTACTCAGCATTTGTTCACCTGGCGGGAATGAATTTATTTTTAGTAGAAATGCAATGATTGCCGCATATTGATCACGTTTTAAACTGCCTGGATTCTCTGTCGGCATGGTCCTGCGCAAAACCTCGAATAAATCATAAATCCTCGCACCCGACCAACTATCCATATACGCCGGACCGGCGAACTGCTTAGGGTGGTGGCACTTTAAGCAAGACTTTTTGTAGCCTTTTAAACCGCGTTTTGCTTGCTCAATCGAATAGACCCCATCTTTTATAGATCTCATTTTCCTCCCACTATCTTGAATTGCCATCAATAAAGTATTGGCAGGTGCTATGGCCAATACACTCAGGAAGAGCCATTTTATTTGGTTTGATAACCTCACGGTCAAACAGCGTGGCTAAGAGGGTCTATTTAAGGTGTTTGGAGACAGGTTTACGCCATCACATCCTTGAAGTCCTTGGCAAATTTCCGCATTTCGTTTGGTTTCGCCATGCTGAGACGGCACCAATCTTCGAACGGCGGAAAAGGACGTCCTACCCTGATCCCCTTTTCTTCCATTATAGCCTGAAATTCCTTAATGGGCTTTCCGGTGTGAAAGAAGATGAAGTTGCCTTCGGAATAGGCATACTTTCGTCCGGTCTGTTCAAGGACTTCGTAAACGGTTTGCTTTGCCTCAAGATTTTTCTCGCGGCTCAGTTCCTGAAATGAATCGTCTTCAAGGCTGGCCATGGCTGCTCGGAGTCCTAGGATATTCACTGTTCCAGTGATTAAAGGCTCCAGCTTACTGACTATTTCAGGGTTAGCAACGCCATAACCTACACGGATTCCGGCAAGTGCGTGGATTTTGGAGAAGGTTCTAGTGACAATGACATTCAAGCCTTCTTTTACAAGGTAAACCATGGAACGGTAATCTTTATCCATCACATAGTCATTATAAGCTTCATCCACAAAAACCAGAGATTGGGGTTCCATTTTTCTGCAAAACGGTTCCAATACGGGAGCGCCTGTGGCCACACCTGTAGGATTGTTGGGATTACAGATGTTGATCACTTTTGTATTTTGGTTAACTGCTTTTTCTAAACCGATAAAATCGGGTGACATGTCATCCAAGACACGAATTCGGTGAACTTTTGCACCAAGATTTTCCGCGTAGCGGTTCAATTGTTCATAGCCTGGATAATTTGCCACAACTTCTCCACCATCACTCAGGTAATGCAACGCAGTCACATTGAGGATTTCCCTTGATCCAGAACCAATAATAATTTGTTCCGGAGAGACACCCTCTTTCTTTGCAAGCATTTCTTTTAGTTCAATTGAGGCTTCGAAATGAGCGTAAAGGCTTCCTTCTTCAAATGCCCGGGTCATAGTCATCCTGGCTGTTCTTGATGGCCCATAAGGATTTTCATTGTACATCATTCTGATGGGGGCGCGATTTTTCCTTGCGGTTGGAGTAGAGGATGCCATTACGCCGGGCCCCACTAATGCGGTGCCTCCCAGCATTAGCCCGCTTCGTCTTAGCCAGTCTCGACGTGTCAGAACTTTAGTCATTTTCTTCCTCCCATAATATATAAGTGTTGATTACCAGAGGTTAATCATTTGGGGGCACTTTGTCAACCTGGAAACAGAATCTTACGACCAAGGCTATTCAACGGATTGAACTTGCGAGTTATAAAGGATACATTTGGTACCTTCAAATGGAGTCTGTCAAAGTAATAGTATTTTCAGTGAAAAAAATATTTTCTTCGGTAATTATCTTAATCTCTGTTTCATGGGGACTCCAATCTGAAACTGAAGATACTGAAGCTGACACGCTTCGTTTTGAGCTCCGGCCTGTAACAGTAACAGCCTCACGCCTGGATGGTGCAGATTTGAATGTTCCCGTAGCCGTTAGCGTTTTGAGCCGTTACAGAATTCAGGGTGGCCAGCAGCAGCTGGTGCTTAATGAAGCATTAGCTGCAATACCGGGACTCTACACTATGAACTCGGAAAATTTTGCTCAGGATTTGCGAGTTTCCATCCGTGGCTTTGGGGCAAGAGCGGCATTTGGAATTCGGGGTATCAAGATTTTAGTAGACGGCATTCCGGAATCTACGCCGGACGGTCAGACGCAAGTTGATAATATTGATCTCGGTTTCATAA
>DJMH01000006.1 GCA_002435305.1 Dehalococcoidia bacterium UBA6495 | reverse complement strand
AAACGTAGGGTTTTAAGAACCTAAGGTTTATATTTACTATTAATGCAGGAAGTGGCCCAAGGTTAAATACGAATTGCACTATGGGCACAAACTGTAACCTTTTCCTTCGGATCATTGTTTTGATTTGAAGCTCGATATTTTTTGTGTAATTGAATATTTTTCAGAATTTTTTGACCGATGAAATCGTTTCGAAATAGACACAGTAGCTATCAATGATTTTAGCGAAAATATGGTTTGATGATAAAATCTCCGGTGCTGCATCGAAGCTTGATTGAATTCCTCATGCATGCATTCTGTAAATAAGTAAAACGGGTCCGAACTGAACACCTGCGGTGACCTTTCTTCTGAATGAGAGTCTACCGTGGTTCGGGCCCCCTTCGAATCATTCCAGGGGGAAGGCTAGAGGTCAAAATCGGGTTGTCTTGTGCTAATTAATTCATCTTTTCCCCAAGCCACATAGTGAGCTTTTCAGAGACTTATCAGTCTTTAAAGGATCGTGATTTTCTCTTTTTATGGGTAGGAATGCTGACTTTGATGTTCGGTATGAACATGCAAATGCTTGTCCGAAGTTATTTCGTATACGAGCTGGAGAGTTCAGGAACTCTTCTTGGGATAGTTAATGCTGGGTCAGCAATTCCTATGTTGACATTGGCCTTGTTTGGTGGCGTTATTGCTGACAGGCTCAACAAAAAACGGATAATTCAAAGCGGACAGTTGCTAGCAGGGTGTGTGTCTCTTGTAGTCGCGGTTTTAATTTTAAGTGAGACTGTCACTTGGGTTCACCTTCTTATAGCATCTATTGTACAGGGCGGAGTGTTTGCTTTTATGATGCCGGCCCGCCAGGCCCTGATTCCCCAGATGGTAGGACAGAAATTGGTGTCAAACGCTGTGGCTCTGAATGCTGCCGCCATGAGTTTCAGCACTTTGGCCGCCCCTACCGCAGCTGGATTACTTTACGAATTCATTGGTCCTGGCAAAGTTTATTTGCTGATTACAGGACTTAACTTTTCTTCGATCATATTTACTATGCTGATAAAAAACAAAGGATATAGTGTGGCCCCAAAGAATGGGTCGGAATCTGATTCCAATCGCCCATCGGTTCTAATCAACGATATGTTTCAGGGATTAAAATATGTACGTAGTAATTCCTTTATTTTGATACTTCTTGCCATCGCTCTATCTACGACGATTTTGGCTCAGCCTTTTAGATTTATAATGCCAGTTTTCATAGTAGATATATACGGACTGAAAGCAGATTCCATGGGGTTATTGGTTTCTGTTATGGGGCTGGGGGCCTTAATAGGATCTATATATATAGCCTCCCTTGGAAATAAATTACGTGGAAGGGTGCTACTAATTAGTTCCTATTTATCAGGATTTAGTCTCCTTTTAATCGCCGCCGTACCGCTATATTTATTTGCTGCACTAATAATGCTTCCTTTAGGCCTGGGAGATGCAGGTCGTCGATCTATTAACATGGCCCTGATAATGGAGGAGTCAGAGGAAGAGTATCGAGGGAGAGTCATGAGCATCTATATGTTGAATTGGGGCTTGATGCCACTTGGAGTTCTACCGGCTGGGTTAATGGCCGATTGGGTGGGTGGTCAGGGGTCAATTGCTGTTCTGGCAGGCTTACTGATACTTTTCACGGTTTGGATAACTTTTAAACACCCAGAGATTAGACGGTACCAATAAACGATAAAATATGATATTTGGTAATATCCTTACTAATTGTTAAAAATATGGTTAGATTTCTCAAGGTTAGACTATGAAGTTAATAGAAAATATTGCTAGTGAATTAGGGATCTCACGGGATGATTTCATTCCCTATGGTGCCTATAAGGCAAAATTGTCTTTGTCTGCAATTAAGAAGGAACGAAGAGGTAAGCTGGTGGTGGTTACTGGTATTACTCCCACTCCGGCTGGAGAAGGAAAAACCACCACCGTAGTTGGTTTAGCCCAGGCGATGGGTAAGATGAAAAAAAATGTTGTTGCAACACTAAGGGAACCTTCTCTTGGTCCTATATTTGGGATAAAGGGAGGTGGAACAGGTGGTGGCGCATCCAAAGTGGAGCCAGAAGATGAAGTGAATATCCATTTCACCGGTGACGCACATGCCGTAGGATCGGCTCACAATTTACTTGTTGCTTTGACTGATAATGTCGCTCAAAGAAATAAAATTAAAGGATTTTCGTCGCAAGGTGTGACTATCAGAAGAGTGACTGACGTGGAAGAGAGGTCGCTTAGAAGCGTGCTGACAGGCCTCGGCGGTAAAGCAAATGCCCCCCTTCGTGAGACAGGGTTTGACATTGTCACAGCTTCTGAGGTGATGGCAATTTTGGCGCTGTCATCAAGTTTGGAAGATCTCAGAGAAAGGTTGAGCAAGATAGTCGTTGGGTATAAGGATGATGGTACCCCAGTGCAAGCGGAAGAGATAAAAGCTGTTGGTTCCATGATGTCTTTGTTGCGGTATGCTATTCAACCGAACATAGTACAAACTACCGAAGGACAGCCGGTTTTCGTTCATACGGGTCCGTTCGGAAACATTGCCCATGGGTGTTGTTCGGTGGTTTCAGACCAACTAGCCCTTGGTTATGCTGATTACGTCTTGACCGAAGCAGGTTTTGGAGCTGATTTGGGGTTTGAGAAGTTCATGCATATAAAGGCACGGCTAAACGACTTAGAGCCTGCAGCGGCAGTTATTGTGGCATCTGTCAGGGCCCTTAAATCGCACGGAGGAGTTCCACTTCGTAGTTTGGATGCAGCCAATAAAGAAGCCCTGGTTAAAGGAATGTCTAATCTCAAACATCTAATTGGAATGATAAAGAGTTTTAATCTACCCGTAGTTGTTGCGGTTAATAGCTTTCCTACGGATGACTCGGAAGAGACAGAACTTGTCAAATCCCTTTCAATAGAGGCTGGCGCTGACCATGCTGTTGTATCTAAAGTTTATGAAGAGGGCGGAGAGGGCGGCCTTGATCTTGCGGATGCCGTTATTAAAGCCGCAGACGACTCTCCGGATTTAATTTCCTACATGTATGAATTGTCTGATTCTTTGGAGGACAAAATTTCATCTTTAGCTACCAAGGTTTATAACGCAACTGGAGTCAATTACACGCCCGTCGCGAGGCGAGCTTTAAGACAATTTGAAGAGAATGGATGGGGAGGTCTTCCAATATGTATGGCAAAAACACACCTGTCACTTTCACACAACCGATCATTGAAAGGCCTTCCCTCTGGTTATGACTTTAGAGTGTCTGATGCAAGAGCATCTGTCGGTGCTGGATTCATATACCCGATCGCGGGAAGTATCATGACAATGCCAGGATTGCCTGGAGAACCTAGGTCACTAGATGTGGACCCCTCTGGTAAAATTCTTGGGCTATAGAATTTAATCTGGGTTGGCAATGGCTTAATAGCTTGGTTAGACGAGGTTTTGATGGCTGATTTCTTCAACGTGATATCACCTCCGGATGCGATATATTTGATGTCTGAAAAGATATCTTCTGTTGGATTTGAGACAGTCTACACGGAAGATGCTCTTGGTAGGACACTTGCGAAACGAGTCGTTAGTGAGGAGAATTCTCCATCTTTTAACAGATCTTCTATGGATGGCTATTCAGTAAGAGCTTCTGATACCTATGGGGCATCTGATGCACTTCCTGCATATCTTGAATTGGTGGGGGAAATACCTATGGGCAGTGAGGCATTTTTATCCTTGTCCCCCGGAGAGACTGCCACTGCTTATACAGGGGGGATGTTGGCGAATAATGCTGACGCGGTGGTAATGGTGGAACACACAAAAATAACACCTACCGGCCTTCTCGAAGTTTATAGACCTGTAGCATCGGGAGAGAACGTTATTATGGCCGGTGAAGACTTCCAGATTGGCGAAGCCATACTGGCAGTTGGAAAAACAATTGGGCATGCGGAATTGGGAGCGTTAATGTCTTTAGGGATAACATCTATCCAAGCTTATCGGACCCCGAAAGTAGCAGTTATATCTTCAGGAGACGAATTAGTTCCACCCAAAGAAAAGTTAACGGGAGGGATGATCCGGGATATTAATCTGTACACAATCGGAGCACTCGTTGAAGGCCTTAGCGCCTTACCCACCTTGTTTCCTAGAGTTCCAGATGAATTTGATGAGTTATTGGATGTCGGTAAAAGGGCAATAGAAGTCTCTGACATGGTTGTTTTCACGGCAGGTAGTTCAATAAGTTCTAGAGATCTCACAGCACAAGTGATGAATAGAATGGGCTCCCCGGGGGTATTGATACATGGCTTATCTGTAAAACCAGGCAAACCTACAATTTTAGGATTTTCTGCTGGGAAGCCTATAATAGGTTTGCCGGGCAATCCGGTGTCTGCAATTACTATATTCAAGGCGGTTGTAGACCCTCTGCTACGGTTAATATCTGGTCAGAAAATATTTCCTGGTAACAAAATAGTTGAGGCTATTCTGAATTCTAATTTACCTTCAACTAGTGGTCGAACGGATTATGTCAGGGTCCAGTTAAAAAATGAAAATGGTAAAACTTTCGCTGTACCGGTACATGGAAAATCCAATCTAATTTCCACTATATTGGAGTCTGACGGATATGTTGAAATCGGCTCTGAATCTTCCGGCGTATATAAAGACACTCTTGTAGAGGTTTGTTTAGATTAAATATAAAGGCTAACAATGTCTCCTCAAGCCGATTTTGAGAGAAATTATTTTCTGAAAGATATTCCACTTCAGATTGCTCAGGACAAATACCAAAATCATTTATTGGATATCGGTGCCCTTTTGAAAAAAGAGACCGAAATAATCTCCATCAAAGATTCTGTCGGAAGAGTTTCTAGTCAGGCTGTCTTCGCCAAGATATCTTCGCCCCATGTGACCACCTCTGCGATGGATGGCGTCGCTATAAAATATGAATCTTCGTTGGGAGCGACAGAAACAAGACCGATTAAACTCATTGAGGGGTCCGCTTTTCTATGGGTAGATACTGGAGATCCTGTACCTGAAGGCTTCGACTCTGTGATTATGATTGAGGATCTGGAGAAATATTCTGCTAATGAAATTATTATTCGGAATCCCGTAGCCCCGTATCAGCATGTTAGGAAGATTGCTGAAGATATTGCAGCCCCTGAATTGTTGTTACAACAGGGTGCCATAATTAGATCTTTAGACTTGGCTTGCCTCGGGGCGGCGGGCCTGTCAGACGTGAAAGTCAATATTCCGCCGAAGGTTTGCTTCATCCCGACTGGTACTGAATTAGTAAAAATTGGAGAAACTCCAGGACCAGGCCAGATAATTGAATTTAATTCCATTTTTCTATCGGCCCTAGTGGAAGATTGGGGAGCCGAAGCATCAGTGCGAAACCCGGTATCTGACGATCCTACTTTGTTGGAACAAGCGTTGCTTCACTCTATAATTGACTGTGATATTTTGGTAGTTATTGCGGGTTCCTCAGCTGGTTCAGAGGATTTTACATCTTCTGTTATGGCAAAATTAGGTGAGGTGATTGTCCATGGCGTAGCTATTAGACCTGGCCACCCAGTCATACTGGGGTCTGTATCGGGGAAACCAGTAATTGGTATGCCTGGGTATCCTTCCTCAGCCCTGACTACCGCGGAACTGTTTTTAAAGCCAATCATCTATGGTTTTTTGAAGTCTAATGAAATCGTACCAGATCAGATAAAATCAGTTATGGGGAAAAAAGTTGCTTCTCCGTTGGGAGAAGAGGAATTTTTGAGGGTGGTAGTGGCGCCTGTGAATGGAGACTATATAGCTAATCCGACCACCCGGGGAGCCGCTATGACTCTATCGATATCCAAATCGGACGGGGTAATTAAGATACCCGCCAATTCAGAGGGCATCGAGGAAGGCTCGACCGTTTTAGTAACTTTAAATAGGCAACGCTCTGAGGTAAATAAAACCCTACTTATATCGGGCAGTCATGATATTGCGTTGGACATACTTGCAAGCGAGTTAACTTTCGCAGAAAGTGGTGTCAGATTAATATCCTCTAGTGTGGGAAGTGTAGGCGGACTGTTGGCACTATCCAAAGGATATGCTCATATAGCAGGTAGTCATCTACTTGATGAGGAAACGGGGGAATACAATTTTTCCGCCGTAAAACGGCATATGCCCAATGAAAAAGCCCGCATCTATGACTTTGTAGGCCGTACGCAAGGTTTGATGGTACAGAAGGGGAATCCAAAAGAAATAAAAGATGTCAAAGATTTAATTGTGAAGGGTACAAAATTCATGAATAGACAAAGAGGATCCGGAACCCGTCTTCTTTTTGACTATTTGTTAAAGCAGTCAGATTTGGACCCATCCAAAATTATTGGTTACGAAAACGAGGAGTACACTCATTGGAATGTAGCAGCAGCAGTGTCTTCAGGGTTTGTTGATGCTGGGATGGGAATCATGGCGGCTGCGCTGGCCAGTGATCTCGAATTCATACCTCTCGAGAATGAGAGGTTCCAGATAGTGGTTCCAGCAAAATTTATAGGTTCGGTTGAGACCGTGGATACTTTATTGAAGCAGCTTTCGACCAGTGATTTACGAAACCAGATCGCCTCACTTGGAGGTTATGACGTTTCACTAATGGGAAATGTTGCTGGAGAGGTAGGGTGATGTAAATGGGAGTTATCGAATTAACCGGGATATTATTAGCAGGTGGCAAAAGTAGACGTTTAGGACGTGATAAGGCCGTAGAACGTATTGGCAATGAACGTATCATCGATAGGGCCATACAAAGGTTAGCCGGG
>DJMH01000050.1 GCA_002435305.1 Dehalococcoidia bacterium UBA6495 | reverse complement strand
ACTCCATTGCTCCTGGTTCAATTGCACACCCCGGGGGTTCATGGGAACGTTTTCAAAATGACAATTCGTCCGAAGTCGTAGAAAATTTTATAGAGGAAAATCTGCCTCTTGGCAGGTTTGGCTGGCCTGAACCACTTGGGGATTTGGTAGCTTATCTTGCCTCTGATAGATCTGGACTAATTACTGGTTCGTGTATCGTAATCGATGGTGGTCAGAGCGTATCGATGATCTAGAATTTAGTTTCTCAAGGATCTTTTGGGGTTAGGATGCTCTAATACCTCAGGGTTGACTAAGTTCTCAGGCATGCTATTTCTGTATACCCTGACGACTTCGCTTGCTGCTCGTTCTTCTAGTTCAAGAGTGGATTCTTGGGAGAAGAAAGCTGTGTGAGGGGTTATTAGTATGTTTTCCAGTTGCATCAAGGGATGATCCTTTGATGGTTCGTTATCCACCATGACATCTAAACCTGCGCCACCTATTTTCCCCTCTGATAGGGCCTCATATAAGGCCGCTTCGTCGATCAAGGGGCCTCGAGCTGCATTGATTAGGAAGGCATCGCCTTTCATTAAATCAAATTGTTTCGGTCCGATCATTTTTTCGGTGTCGGGAGTTAATGGCGCATGAAGTGACACAAAATCCGAATTTTCCAATAGTTCCTCAAGACTTACCAATTTCCCGCCTGAAGATTCCACTATTTCTTTGGGAGTAAAAGGGTCAGATGCTAATATTTTTAAGCCGAAAACAGAGGCTTTTTCCGCAACTGCTTGTCCGATCCGACCAAATCCTATAATGCCAATAGTTTTACCTCTAAGTCTTTTGATACGCATCGTTAAACCTAAATGACCCCATCCGTCAGATTTTACTGATCGGTCAAATAAGGCTATTTTTCTATTCCAAGTGTGTAACATTGCTAAAACGTGGTCAGACACTTCATCTACGCAATAGTCAGGAACGTAGGTTACCGGTATCCCAAGTTCGCTTGCCGTACCCACATCTATATTATCAACACCAACTCCAAATCTTCCTATCGATACACAATTTTCTGCGGCCCTAATTACATTCCCTGTGACTTTGGCAAAACATGTCATGATGGCATCCACGTCCCTAGCTAACTCAATCAAAGTATCTTCCTCCCCATCAGGCGCTACTATGACCTCCGCTCCGGCAGCCTCCAAAACAGCTCTCTCTGGCTCTATTGTCGGCCATACATGATCTGTAATAAGGACTTTCCAACCCATTTATTTCTCCCTTTTATTAAGGCTTCTTAACTATTAAATTGATGTTAAATCTCTCGGCATCGGATTAAACATACACCCTTCGACAAAAACTTCGAAGAAATCCGGGACAGTTTCCAATTCCAAATGGTCTATGCCCAATACTAACTTTTCTATTTCCGTTCTCATTTTGATTGATTTAAGCATTAACATCGCGCCTTCGAGTGAAGCATTTCCTACCTTTTCGATCTTTTTTAAGGGGAAATTGGCTATAAAGCCGATGTCCCTAGCATTTGATGAATTTATGTAGTTTGCGAAACCTCCAGCCAGGTACAGTTTGGATATCTTACTAATCGGTGCGCCGAAATGCCTCAGCGCCAAATACTGTCCACAATAGTTGGCAGATTTCGCCTGAGCCAGGGCACTAATGTCGGATCGATACAGAGCCATATTTTCTTTTTCAGAAAATATGTATTCATTATCTCCATTTGAATAAACTCCGAGTTCGGTCATCAAATTGGATTTTCTCAGCTCGGCTAACAAATCAATCAACCCCGACCCACAGATCCCTTGGATACCGGCATCTCCTATAGTGTCGATCTCCAAAATGCCATCTTTAATTTTCACGGATTCAACAGCCCCTTCGTATCCAGGCATCCCGTATGTTATCTCGCCACCCTCAAAAGCTGGTCCAGCAGGGCAGGAGGCTGCGACCATTTTGTCTCTGGTTCCTATTACAACTTCAGTATTGGTGCCTATATCTACTAACATTATAGGGTTTTCGGATTCTTCAGCCCTTATCGCCAGTAAGTCAGCTGCTACATCTGTACCTACGTGAGACCCAATTATAGGACCGCTATAGATTCGAGCCTGAGGGAATATTCGTAGACCAAGTTCTTTTGCGCTTATATTAATCGCAGTGGATTCTCGTGAACCAGATTCCATATCATTTTGAATAATCGATTTGTAGGGTTTTTCGCCTACCGATTGTACATTTACACCAAAAAGTATGTCCCTCATTGTAGTGTTTCCGACTAGTACAGCGTCATAAATTCTCCTTCGATGAATTTTATGTTCGCTAAGCATTTCACCGATTTCATAATTGATCGATGACAGCAATACCTTTTTTAATTCACCTTTATTTGGTCCACCATCATAGGAAATCCTGTTCATTACGTCAGACCCCCCAAATCTTTGTGGGTTCTCAAAAGAGGAAGAGGTTAAGGTGTCTCCACTTTCCAGGTCTACGATGCTCAACACTATGGTGGTGGTTCCAATATCCCCTGCCAATCCTAAAATGTGCCCCTGATATCTGTCCGCATCCATTTCCTCTATGAAGACTCTGTCATCTCTTTTGGTAGCAACGCTATCTAATTTAACAGGCCTCTTCACTCCTGAGGTTAAAATTTTTGGTTGCCTTCTTAGCGTGGTGAATTCAACATTCGATGTTAAATCTTTGACTACAGCTTGACAGGCCAACCTGTAATTACCTCTTAAGAAAGTTTCTTCTTGGGTTAGTTGGTTTAGAGATTCCATCCCCTTTTTTATTTCCACCACACACTCATGGCATTCTCCGTTTCTACCACATGCGGTCGGAACTCTAATCTCAAGATCATCGGCGTAATCAAATATCGTTTTTTGAGGACCTATCGGATATTCTTTGCCGTCGGCGAAGACTGGAGACATTGGTTATACCTTCAGAGTGTATTTGGTTAGGTGAATTCTACAATGCGCAAAGAAAGAATGTGCTGTTAGCCTTCAGGTTAATTGCTGGGTTCCCACGCCGAGCGATAATCTAGGTCATCACTTCCGAGACAAAGGTACAATTTCCCAACTGTGCCTGGTTTATCTTGGTTGCGGCAACCAAATTTCGCGGTGCATCTGTCCTCAACATTTTTGTAAGGGCATCTCGATGTGGACACTTCTGAGACTGTATCTGAGATAGACCTGAAAATTGATTCAAGCTTTCCTAAACTCTTCCTATACTTTTCTTGGTCTATTGGTTCCATATTTTTGTCTCGTGGGCCACAAAATATTTGATAGACTTTAACCGACCGGGCTTATTGAAGGCTCGGTGTCGGGGCTCACAAAAGTTTTGGCTAATTCCACACAGGATATAGCATCCTTTCCGTAACCATCCGCACCCATGTCGTCGGCAAATTCCTGGGAAAGCGGGGCTCCCCCAACCATAATTTTCACCTGCTCTCGCATCTCAACTTCTTCGAATGCGTCGATGGTTCTACCCATATTAGGCATCGTGGTTGTTAATAATGCAGACATTCCTAAAATCCCAGCTTCATTCTTCTCAACTGCTTCTATGAACTCCTCTGGGGATGTGTCTACACCCAAATCTATAACAGTGAAACCGGATCCACTCAGCATCATGATACAAAGATTTTTTCCAATATCATGTAGATCTCCTTTCACTGTTCCCATTATCACAGTGCCAACAGGCTCTATACCTGAAGCCGATAGAATTGGGTCGACGTGAGCCATACCGGCTTTCATAGCTCTTGCAGCAACAAGCACTTCTGGTACGAAGATCAGGTTGTCTCTGAATTTCACACCTACAATCGCCATTCCTGCTATAAGGCCATCATCTAGGATTGTATTGGCTGAAAACCCAGCTTCTAAGGCCTCCTTGGTCAATTGGTCAACTCGGTTATTGTCTCCTTTTATCAAAGAAACCGATATGTCTTGCATTAGGGGATCTGATTTGTCCCACAGGCTTCTAATGTGCTGCTGTTCTGCGGGGTTGGTCACATACCCTAACTCCGCCTCCAAATCTTTATTAGTTACTGGCATAGGGTAAACCAACCTCTGACATTTATTGGGCTATGTTTCGTTAGAAATCAAACATAAATTTGCACTCAAGGCGCAATTATACGACTAAATTATAATCAGACATAGGTTACCCATGCCTTTCAGCGGTCCAATCTTTAATTGCCAAAGGAATCTCCATCAGGTTTTCTATTTTGGTCGCCAATGGCACTGCGCATTCTGGCCCAACCATCTGGACACCAGCCTCCAAACATTTGTATACCTCTTGCCTTACTTCCTCAGGGCCTCTGGCGTACAAAGTTTCCGGATTATTTATATTTCCCACAAGAGTGATCCCCCCATCTACAGCATCCATAGCTTCTTGGGGATCATTTTTCGAATCAAAGTGGAAAGAGGCCATTCCTGTTTTGGCAATATATGGCATTCTGTCGACGGTTTTCCCGCATATGTGCAAAATGAGAGGTGCTTCCAATTCATCTACCATTTCAGTATGAATATCTTGCAAAAATTCTTTGTAATATTCCCCACTTACTAAATCACCTGTGGCGTGATCGGGGAATGTCAGTGCATCAGCTCCTGCATCTATCTGGGCTTGTCCGAAAAGTACGGAAATCTCCTTTAGTTTTTCTAAAGCCCTCTTTGTTTCATCTGGATTGTCCACTGTGCCCAACAAAAAACTTTCCACCCCAAAGACATGATAGGCGAGAGTCCATGGACCCATTGTTTTTCCAAGAATAGCTACTTCATTTCCAAACTCGTCTTTCAGCATTCTGATTGAGTCAGTTATAGCCTTCATGTCTCGGTGTTCCAGTATGTTCGCCGGTATCTTTACATCATCAGCAGACTTCCAAATGGGGTTATACATTCGCACCGTGGGCCAGTTGTCTTTTTCTTCCCATTGCATTTCACATCCGAGAGCGGATGACTCTTGTATTATGCTGAAATAAGGTGAAATAGAATCGAAACCTAATTCCGTATATCCAGTCGCAGCTAACCTGGCTGCCATTTCTCCGTCCTGGCATGCGTATGGGAAAGGAGCATCTACCAGATCCATTAATTCCACTGTCGCAACATTGGTTGGATTCACAGCCGGCGTTCTGTCGACAGGGTTACCAGCTAAAGCGTTCATCACTCGTTCTTTGGACGACATCGTTTCTTGGTAAGGCATTTCTCAAACGCTCCTTGATTTATGTTTGACTGAAACCTAAGGTACTAGTGGTCATTTGGCCCCTCAGGGATTCTGCTTGCATCATCGTTTCTACACTACTTATATTCCGGGAATACGGTAGCAGAATCCTTAATAAATCATCGTGGTTACGGCGGCACTCGAAAGCTACTTCTTGATCTCCTATTTTGTCCATTTCACCGTATTTGGAAAATCCTGCGATAATCATCCTCAGGCGCGTAGCTGGATTTCTCGCCTCTCCACTCACAGATATCTGGTAGCGCCGGCTGTTGTCTCTATCAAATCCTTCTGCTTTGATGATTAAATTGGATTTACTATCCTTTATCTCCATTGCGGCAGTGCTTGTGGAATATTTCGGATCTTTTCCAACAGCTTGAGACAGCAGAAACCGGACCGGCCTGCTATGAATTAAACCGCACTCGAATTTGGCTTGATTATGCGTTCCAGGTACTGGAGTCATGCCTCCCAGGGATACTAATAGGCCCCGAATCTCTCCGATCCGTTTTTCTACGCCAGTTTTGGTGCTGAAGGACCACACTGTGAAGACAGAATTTTTCACATATAGACCTACAGATATTTCATTGAATCTTTTGTCTGTAGAAACTAGTTCCAGACAGCGGCCATATTTTGCTATGACTTCTTTTGGTCTAGGGCCATCGTAGGAGACAAGTTTCATGTTTATATTCCTTGATTTTCTTCCAATAGTTTTGAAAATGCGGAAATATGATCTGGTCCGGTTCCACAACATCCACCAATGATGTTGACTCCAATTTCCTTTAACTTCATGAATCTTTCCGCCATGTAGCTTGGTGGTTCAGGGTAGATTATTTCTCCACCTTTAAGGGATGGGATCCCAGCGTTTGAATGAACCAGTAGTGGAGAGTCCGTAGCATCTCTCATCATGGATGCTATCTCTATCATGTTATCTATTCCGTTTCCGCAATTGGTTCCCACAATATCGGCCCCAGACTTAACCAACTCGACTGCGGCCTGTTCAGGTGTTATACCCATCATTGTAAAGTACCCCTTTGGGCCTTTATCAAAGGTCATAGTGGATATTACGGTTAGATTGGTGTTTTCTTTAGCCGCTCTGATAGCTATGGACGCTTCATCAAGGGCTATCATAGTTTCTATAACTACTCCGTCAGCCCCGCCTTGTTCTAAGGAAGTCACCTGACTACAAAAGGCCTGATACAGTTCTTCTTCAGAGACTGCCCCCAAAGGTTCCAGGAATTCACCACTAGGGCCTACAGATCCACATACGAAGGTCCCTGGCTTCGACTGGCTTTTTGCGTGCTCAGCTGCGAGCCTGTTAAATTCGTCTACTTTGTCTCCAAACCCGTAATGGGTTTGCCGAAATTTGGTGCCACCAAAAGAATTAGTGAGAACCATGTCAGATCCCGCATCAAAGTAGGATTTTGCCATTCCTCGGACAATTTCAGGGTGACTTACATTGAACTCTTCAGGACATCCCCCGGGCTCCAGGCCCTTTTGCTGCAAAAAAGTTCCGGTCGCTCCATCTGAAACCAGCACCTCTCCATTAGATATTCGATC
>DJMH01000044.1 GCA_002435305.1 Dehalococcoidia bacterium UBA6495 | reverse complement strand
AAGACCTAGTGCCACATGGGTTCGTAAGAGCCAAAGGGAGATGGTGATAATGCCCAGAACCCCGGCGTCTCAGAAAGTTGTGCTACAGGCTTAGTAAAGGTAATTTTTCCATATGATGATTCAACTTCACCTAAATATTCTGAAATATCAGACCTTTCAATGTCGGGAGATGTGATTTCATTCATCCGACCTAGTGATTTTAGCCAATGAGCTGTTTGTGCGAGTGATAAACGAACCCTCCAACTGCCACCCTCTCGTCTTTGTTTTAGGAGTGCAACCATCGCACCAAAGGCACCGAGGTAACCGGTACCGTGATCCAGAGCCTGGCAAGGTAAATGCACCATACCTTCTTGGTTCTTTGCAATTCCACCTTCCCTACCGATACCACTGACGGTTTGCACGATACTGTCGAACCCACGTCTATTCGACCATGGGCCTTCATGGCTGAACGCTGAAATCTCTACACAAACAATACCTGGATGAATTTCCGCCATATCGTGAGGTGAAAAGCCTTTGGAGGCTATGCTTCCAGGTCTGTACCCTTGGATGAACACATCAGCTGATCTAGCCAGCCTCGTAAATGTGTCTTTATCCACCTCATTGTTAAGATCAAGATGAGCTGGATACTTCCCTTTTGACATATCCATTACCAAACCATCGATGACGTCAAGGTGGGGATCGTTTAGCCAAAGAACATTAGCCCCGTGTTCGGCAAGAGTCCTTCCCATAAGTGGGCCCGCGAGTACTTTGGTAAGCTCCAAAACTTTGACTCCTTCGAGTGGTCTTTGGGGATTATCCGAGAAGTTGAGAGGGTCCGCTTCACCTATTTTTTCGATTTCTATGAGAGGAAGTCTAGATACCGCCATACCCTGCGGATGGGCAGACCATTCATGAAGAGTACGCATCATCGCGGCCGGCAAAGCTCTTTCAGTCAGATAAGTCTCAGCCTCTGAGGCGGTCATTTTTGAAAGTGTGTCTTGCACTGCTTTTTTTGTCGATTCACAATTAAAGGCCTCTAGTACCCCTTGTTTATGTGCCGGATAATTAGCGTGTATTTGTAGCCACCCACCATCACCACATTTATAGAATCCGTGAACCTCAGAAGGATTGTCACCTGCTCCACTACTGGCGAACGTCTTTGGTGTATCTCCCCCATTTATTTCAGTATATCTTTCGCTGCGAAAGCCTATAGCAGCATGCTTCATATCGACAGACACATCTTGGGTTTTGCCAGTCCTAAATCTCCACATTTCAGAAGCAGCTAGAGCTGAGGCGGCTATAGTTGACTGGGCGGCAACACCTGTTTTGTAAACAGATGGTAATACAGGTTCCAAGCCAGTCAATCTAACCCTCTCGAGGAGTGAATCGTCCATGCTACTAAAAGTCCGTATTTTTTCCAAAGCCAACTGAGAATCAGTTTCGTTATTCATTGAATCACCTTATCTGCTTAGGATGTAAAGGTGTGCCCACACTGCATCCTGAGCTTCGACCCCATCGGCAACTTTAACAACTGAATCCTTTTCATCTCCAATCCATCAGATCAAGAATAGCTTTTAATCCCATCCATCCAAAGTTTCACCAATTTCTCTGAATCCACTTTCATTGCCACATTAACATTTTGCGCATCTTCAACAAAGTGTTTTGGATCTACAACTGTTTGGCCTTTAGTGAACTCCCCTAGCGTCTCAAAATGAATTCGCAATGTTTCACATTTAAATAGAGTTGGATCGATGGTGTAGCCCACGGCAGGCATGTCATTAAACCTGGCAGCACCTGGAATTTTATTACCTATCTGGTGAGCGCTTCTATGAACCGGAACAATTTTCTCCAAAAATTGGGAGACAGTAGACTTTAGGTTCCAAATTTCTTCCTGGTTATCAGGAGAGATTTCCACTTCATTACAGACATCCAAACCTATTTGGGTAAGGTTAATTCCCGACCTATACACAACAGACGCTCCATGTACATCGCCAAACAAATTAGCCGAAGCCGTTGGCGAAATATTACCTGGCACATTAATTGCCCCTCCCATGATCACGACCTCCTTTATGGAATTAACAATAGAAGGTTCTAGGCTAATAGCAAGTGCTAAATTCGTTAGTCTTCCCAAAGCAACATACGTAAGCTCACCTTTGAATTTCTTGGCCAAATCAATCGTAGCTAATACAGCATGCTGGGTCATCAATTGGTCTGAAGGAGGTTCGGGGAAAAAATTGTTGCCAAGCCCATCATTCCCATGCACATTTTTAGAATCGATTGGATCTCGATAATCAAATGTCTTTTCCACTCCCTTAAACACCGGCACGCCAGTTTTTCTAGCTACCTCCAAAATCTTGAGCGCGTTGGTAGTCGTTTGCTGAAGTCCCACATTCCCAAAAATGGTCGTTATAGCTTGTATATCCAGGTTTTTGTGGGAAAGCGCTAGAAACAGCGCCGCAGCATCATCAACCCCAGGGTCACAATCAATGATGACTGGTTTAGAATAATCCTTCATTTTCACTCCTAACAATTGATTGGCCTTAGGTTGTCTCAAGTGATGTCGGTCTCCTTTTGTTTAGAAATAGACATGTCCCTAATATCAAAAGGAACAAGCAAACGCCACTCACTGAGTACACCATTGGCAACAGGTTTGCCGTTATTAATGAAAGTCCAACTAGAGGACCGAGAGCTGAACCAAAATCTTGGAAAGTATTGTAAACGGAAAAAACCTGGGAACGGGATTCATCATTAGCGACAACTCCAACCAAAGTTAGAAGCTGCATCATCAACATAACTCCCATGACAAACACCAGTATAAGAACAGAAAAAATACCTAATAGTGAGTCAAAGCCTCCTAACCCTATAAGTCCTATCGAGGTGAATCCTGAAGATAAAACCAAAGTCTTATATCTTCCGTAGTTATCAGAAAAATATCCCCCGAAGGGTCCCACAAACACTTCTGCGCAGCTTTTCATACCTAACGCAAAACCAGTGACAGTCGCCACTCCTAAAGTTATTAAAATAAAATCAAAATCTAATCCGTACTTGTATCTTAAAAAATGCCCCAGAGTGGCCCCTATTAGGCCTGAAAACACTAACCCGGCGAGCATACTCGAAATACTCAGGACTAACACATTGGGATCTTTCAAGACACCAATAAACTCAGTTGCTTTTCTCCCCTTCTTGACTAATTTCTCCCTGTGTTGATAACCGGACCTGCGAATCCAGATAAAGAAACCGATCAAGGTGAACATTCCGAAAAGCATAAAGGCCACTTCGTACCCGAGATAGTCAGATAAGAGTCCTCCAAATACAGCACCGCCTATCGATCCTATTCGAATTATAGATGCATTGCTGGAGAGGTTCAGACCTATGTTTTCCTCAGTGCTTTGGTCTGAGGCCACCCATTGAGATACAAGACGTAAGACAGACCAACAGGTTCCCCAAAGAAGACGTGCAAAAACTAAAACGATAAAGTTTTTCGAAAAGGCATATGCCACCAAAACTCCCAAAGAAGCCAGCAAAGATATTCTGAACGGGGTATACACTCCATATCTTTCTACAAAAACGGAACTCAGCGGATTGGTAAGCAATCTGACTAGTCGATTTATTGAAAGAAGTATCCCAACTTGGGCTATGGTTAAATGCCATAGTTCAGGCCGTGATGGCATAACCACATACAACATGGCATCACCCAATAATGCCGCTGAAACAGACAAACTTGTGACAAGGATCGGTAATGGAGGCGTTTTGGAAGGATTCAGTTTAATCATCAACTCTCATTAATCGAAGTGTTCTTAAATTGTAGTTTCCTGCTACGGAAGTATGCCTGATCTAATCGGAACCCGTAATTTTGATATCAAAGGCTTTTAGCAGGTTAATTACCTCAGGGAAAGAAAAATTTGCGTGCCGAATTGAATTATTCATTGGATCAATATAATAATTGACTGACCCATCAAAATCGGATTTATCCAGTTTAGTACCATTAAAACGAGCGTCTTGTAAATCTGTATTTGTGAATTCAGAGTGAGTTAAATCACAAGACTCAAAATCTACATTCCAAGCTTTGCAATTCTTGATTGTCAATCCTGGGAGGTGGAGCGAATTAAATACTGAAAAACTCAAATCACAAGATTCGAAAGCCATAGGGGCGGATACAGTTATGCCCGTCCAATCGAGTGAAGTCCAATTAATTCCTGTCACTTTACAGTCTTTAAATTGACTTTCAAAAAACCGGCTACCCGTCAATTTAGTTACGTTAAGATTTGAATCTCTAAACTCGCAATCGATAAATCTACATTCAATGAATTCAGATTCTGAGAAATCACAGTCCAAGAATTGGCATTGCTCAAAGGTGGCATTAGAAACCTTTTGACATAAAGCCTTTATTCCAGACAAAACCTCATTCTCATAGTTCATGTCATTTTTCAAAGTCGTCATAAAAATGCTACGCGATTTGGTCAGGATAAATGTTATTCAATTTATTCATATTTTCGTCACGCAATTCACCCTCGGTTAATCCCAAGTCATATGCTGGCGATAGTATCAACTCAGCCTTTTTCACATCGATCAAAACAAATCCTGACATCACATCCAAATAATCTCCATATGTTTGTTCAAATTTTGCAATCAGATTCGGATCAGCATCGCTTTTTTCTAAATATTTTGCTTTTCCTGTGATTCGTGCTGATTTACGAATTACCACATCAATAAAACACACCTCAATAGCTGATCTCTCTTTTATGTTTTTTATTGTGTTGGGAGAACGGATATTGGAAAAAGCCAAAACACCATCAGCGAGAATTAAGAAAGTGGCCTTAGGAGAGACGGATGGGGTTCCATCCGAATTGACAGTGGCAACCATCCCCGCACTATGATTTTCTATTAAGGTCCTTATCTCATCAGTAAGCATTGTCTTAGCCTCTGCCTCGCCTTAAAGCTCTGCCTGGAGTGGCTCCAGTATTCTCACCTCTATCCACGACAGCGTCCCCGTTTACAAAAACATAATCAATTCCCACCGGGTATTGTTTCGGGTGATCCTTTGTCGCCAAAGCTTTCACAGTATCTGGATTAAACAAGACCAGGTCAGCTTTGAATCCGTCTTTAATTATCCCTCTATCTTGTAGACCTAGCCTTTGGGCTGGAAAGGAGGTCATCTTCCGAATAGCCTCTGGTAAACGAAGCTGTTTTTCAGCCCTTACAAATTCTGCCAACACTACTGGAAAACATCCATATGTACGAGGGTTCGGGTGATCTCCAAAAAGAATCGCGTCACTGGCTATCATACCGGCTGGATGTGACACAAAATCGGGAAGGGTTTGCGGATTTGTTCCAAGGCCAACTGTCGATATTCCCAGATTTTCCTCAAGCAATAAATCAAAAAGAGCATCCCTCGAGTCTTGATTCCTTAAATCTGAAATTTCTGCGATCGATTTACCTTCATATATTTTATTCTTTGGTTGATTAAAATTGGTTAACCAGTTGTCCTTTATCGAATCTTCAGAGATCTCTCTTTTCATTCTGGCCCTATCATCCGCATCCTCCAGAGCCTCGATAAGTCTTTCGGGGCCGCCATCTTTTGCCCAAAAAGGGAACCCAATAGTGATTGTTGTACCCGAATAAGGGTATGTATAGCAGTCAAAAGTCACATCCATTCCCTCAGC
>DJMH01000086.1 GCA_002435305.1 Dehalococcoidia bacterium UBA6495 | reverse complement strand
TTTTCTCGGTCTGGATCCCCAGAGCAGGATGTTTTAGTTGGGATTTATTACTTCTCTTTCGGTTTAATTATCCCAAACGAGCTTGTGTACCCATGAACGTACGTGGTATCCCCTACAGGGCCAATTTCTCCGTTGCAGAAAAAACCTGTTAGAGGGATTTCTCCTATAAGATCCTTAAACATATTCGTATCATGGTTAGCTTTTCCATATAGGTATGAACCCCTTCCTAGACATGAAAATAAGAGGGCTCCATACTGATCATTCTTTTCTTGATCCGATTTATAGTCTTCTAGCATGATTTTTAGATTTTCTGAGGAAGTATCTGAGTCACGGAGGTGGAATTGGACTAGCTGACCTTCTTTCAGTATTTCACCGATTGCTATTTTGCCTTCTTCGGGATTTGCCCCAACGATGTTACGGATTAAAAAATCCCCGTTGTTAGGAACATCAATGAAAGGATCATTCACTATGCCCATAAATAAGGAATGTTGGAATAATTGCTGATCTGAATCGGAGAGGTTGTTATATATTCCTGACAAAACTTCAAATGGAGGGTTGTTATCAAGGCCTGTAAGGATATTACCCTCACATTCTGTGATGTTCATCAAGGTGCCGATTGGTTTGCAGCCCTGGGCGACAATAGTGTCTATTTCTATATCACCATGCAAGGCTATCCCGACGACACCACCCGCAAAGGTATCCCTGTTCAAATAAATAGCATTGGTACCCTGTTGGGATCCACCGCTTGCGATCCCACCAATTATGGTGGAGTTAGGAAAGGCATAATCCATACCATTGACAAGGTTTTGGATCTCCACGCTGAAAGGGTCTGCAAGGATGATGAATTTCGGTTCCGAAATGTTTTTTACCTTGAAAAGGCTTTCCCACTTTTCAGGTCCCTGGTCGCCATCCGGTAATTCAATATCATTAATGTGAAACGGTGTAATTGACACATTCGGCATTTCGGCACCCGTTAAAGAGATCCCTGCTCTATGTTCAATCTCCATACCGTTTCCTATGACACCGTTACCTGAACATCCAATCAATATGGTCTCTGGGAAATATTCAGAAATCAAACAAGGCAAATTTGGATAGGAAGGTTCAAAATCCGGAGATACAAATGCGATCAAAATATCGGGCTGCACGGATAAGTCTGCTTCAATTCCAGTCAAGCATTCTCTTACCGCTGTTTCAAAATCCGTGGCATCAGATATTTTGGAAGACCATTTCATGATGATTTTTTAGTACCCCCTGATCCCACTACCACCTTCCATCATTTCTCTAACAGAGTCACGAACAGCAATGGTGGCATCTACTGACACCATTATGTCTTCATTCCGGAACTTACCTGCAGCATGTATCTTTTCAGTTCCTTCATCGGTGACTTTAATGCAGTTAGGATGGTCAGGTTGGCCTGGGAATCCCATGGATTGGGCAAGGTCATTTGGACCGCCGGCAAATACATTTATTTCATTCACCTTCAGTATTTCATCCAAATTGTTATAGGCCTTAATATCTTCTATTTGTGGCATAAGCAAAAGGTCGTCATTTGTGTCTTGCATCATTTGCTTCAGGTCATCGATTAATCCAAATCTCTGAACTCTTTTACTGGTGTAACTTCGATGTCCCGTCGGTGCAAAATAGCAGCAATCTACCATCGCTTCCGCTTCCTCACGAGTGTTCACAAAGGGAATCGTTAAGGCTTTTATTCCGCGGTCAATATAATTCAATATGTTGCTAGGTATCTGGTCCGGGACACGCATCGTGGGGGTTACTCCCCATCCGTCACACATTCTGCAGAACCTGTCTATCGTTTCTGGTGTGACCGGAGCATGTTGTCCATCATAGTTCACAAAGTCCAGACCCATAGCCCCAGCAAGTTCCACCATTTCGTCGGCATAAAAACTTAAAGATATGCCATAGGATTTCTTACCTTCTTTCATGTTCGAAATAATTTTGTTGGCCATTCCTGTTTTCTCCTTTATCAAGTTGGTTAATTTGCAGGTTGGACTAATTCAATTAGTACTTTGTCGGGTCCTTCAATATAAGCCAGCTTTGTGCCGCCCTGTATCTCAGTTATATTTAAAACAATCGGGACTCCGGATTCCCTAAAATTTTCTATGTCGGATTGAATATCATCAGTTTGGAATCCAAAATGTTCAAGTCCGAGTCGATTTAACGCTGCAGGAGTGGTTTTTGAGGATGAACCGTCAGGTTGAGAGGATATATTTAATCTGGCTGAACCTCCGGCATCCATGCTTACAGTAATGGTTCCGGGCATCACCTCTCTTTCTGACAGAATTTTGGCATCAAAGAATTTTTCATACCATTCGGCTGAAACCCTGGGATTTTCAGATCTGATATGAACGTGATTTATGAAATAAGACATGTATGTTCGATCCCCCATATTGTTGCCATATTTGAACAAAAAAAACTGGCTTAGTAAATATGCGACCCGTAACCCAATCAGGCTTTTTTGTTGCCATGACGGTAAGGCCTCGATTTGTTATAGGATAACTTTGTGGTTAATGCGTTCTCTAGATCTAACCCAAACTCCCCACACAAATCGGCTATTCTGATAATCACATCAGCCAATTCCACAGAAAACCCCTCTGGTTTACCTTTTTCGTCGAACCAATTTTCGTGTAAGAAATCTTTCCCTTTCACTCTATATACTTCAAGAGCTTCACTTACTTCACTATGTATAAGTGCAAGTATCTCCCCTATATTTCTATCAGGATCTTCCCACCATCCCTTAGCTTTAGCGGTCTGATTAGACTCCTCTATGAGAGTTTTAATCGTCATGGACATTCTATGGGCCTCCCATGCAACTAGTTGATGTATGGGGCGAGGTGTCGGATAGTCTCTTCATAACCTTTCTTGGTATCTTCATTGAGTACCAATCTTATTTCATCGACACCGGCATCAAAAAACTTTTCCATTTGACCTGCGCATTCTTGAGGAGTACCGATTATGGTTGTTGCGTCAACCATTTCATCCGTGACAAGGCTGGCGGCTTTGCCCCGTTCCTTATCCATATAGGCCTTTCTCACCATATCTGCTTCTTCCCCAAATCCGATTCGATGCATATATTGATGGTAAAAGACTCCCATACCCCCAATATAGAAGGAGATGTGTGGACGCTCACGATCCCTTGCAGCTTTGGGATCATCTGTCATATAAACAGAGACCTGGGGTGAAATGGTGATGTCATTTAAACTCCTGTTTGCAGACTCAGCACCTTCCTTTAATTGAGCCACTGCAGCATCCATTCGCGATGGGGCTAGGAAGATAGGTAGCCAACCATCTGCTATTTCACCTGTCATTCGAAGGCTGGGCGGGCTCAATGATGCTATGTAGATCGGCAAATCAGGTCGGTGAGGGGTGAACCTCAACTTGAATCTACTTATTTCAAAGAATTCTCCTGAATGATCTAACCTCTCACCCCTCATAGCTTTTCGAAGGATGTCTACATATTCCCTTATTCTTGTTATGGGTTTTGAAAACTTCTCACCGTGTAGGTCTTCAATAACCAACTTACCACTCGCACCTAGTCCGAGAAAAAACCTGCCTTTTGACATCACGTCCATGTTTAATGCTGTCATAGCAAGGTTCGCAGGCGATCTGGCAAATACTGGAACGATACTTGTACCAACCTTGATACGAGTTGTAACTGCGGCTATTTGGGCGAGAGAAGTAAATGCGTCTTCACCCCATGATTCACCCGTAGTGATGCAGCTGTATCCTAGGTCGTCAGCCATAATGGCTAATTCCTTGGTTTCGTCCCAGGATCCTCCAGGGGCTCTGAGCCCCATTAATCCAACTTTACCCAAAACATCCTCCTTTTTGTTGATGTGAATCTGTTCCGTTTGTTATTGCGATCGGACAAATTGATCTCCGATTACTTTCATTGTGCTAATAGCTTCTTCATGATTAAGATCTCCCCACTGGAAAGAAAGTAGTAAAAAATTGCACCCACTGTTTATTTTGTAATTTTCCAGATACTTTAGAACTGATTTGGCAGATCCTGCAATCACTTGCTCCCTTTTAATGGCAGTTTCAAAATCAATGGTCCAAGGCAGCACCCTATTCCCAATTTCACTTTCCACCATTATCTTAGGTCTGCGACTTTCTCCACCTGGAAGAGGTTTACGGAAGTTGGAACGGTATACCTTGAACGATTCTTTCGCTCTCGATAAAGCAGATTCGTCTGTTTTTCCAATTAATATGCGTTTGGAAACACCTAGAAGAGGGCTCTGAGGGAAATGAAACACTGTTTCGTTAGACTCGTGTTCAGAGCGGGTTTCCGAATAAATCTTATTGATTTTTGGGAGCTTATCAATTGTTCCTTC
>DJMH01000027.1:1773-3337 GCA_002435305.1 Dehalococcoidia bacterium UBA6495 | reverse complement strand
ATGGCTGCCAGGATAAGGGTTTGGCAGGTCCAAACTGGTGACACGGCCCCAATACCATCGACAATTTAGTTAGTTTTATGTCTCGAACCTAAATAGCGGGAGATTTTGATATGCCAGGCAAACCTAATCTTGTGTTCGTGTTTAGCGATAGACAAAGATTTGACACGTTGGAGGCCTACGGCAACGATTACGTCAAGGCGCCCAATTTGAATAATCTTGCGAAGGAAAGTCTAGTTTTTAAAAACACCTATGTCACACAGGCAGTATGCGCACCGGCAAGAGCCTCCATAATGACTGGTCTTTACCCTCATGCTGCAGGTATGCCAAGAAATAAGTTGGTTATGCCAGATGAGGTAGAAACCATTGCCAATATGATTTCGAATGACTATAAAAAGGCGTATTTTGGCAAATGGCATCTGGGTAATGAAGTAATTAATCAAAGGGGCTTTGACGATTGGGCCAGTGGGATGGAGACATTACGGGAAGAATATACTGAACCCGAATATCTTGAGATAGACACTAGTTACCATGAGTTTCTTATTAAAAACGGATTCGAACCAGACGAGGTCTTATTAGGTAGAAAAATATTTTCTGATGAGATGAGGGCCGGCTTACCAGCAGAGTTCCAGATGGCATCATTTTTCGCTAGCAAGGCAGAGACTTTCATACAGGAGAACAGCGGTAACCCATTTGTCCTATACGTAAGTTTCTTAGAGCCTCATCCTCCTTGGACTGGACCCTATGATGGCTTGCATGATCCAGAAAAAGTTCCCATTGAGCCCACGTTTTTAAAGCGGCCCGACGGGCACTCATTATTCAGTCGGATCAGGGCAGACTTCTTTATGCAATCCGACCTCCACACTCCAGATGATGTTGAAAATTCAGAATGGGAGAAGGGCAGATCTGAATATAATTCCCTGGACAAAGCCATTGGAAAGCAGTTCGATCTCAAGGACCCCGGTTCATGGAAGCAAATAAGGGCAAACTATTATGGAAATATCACTTTAGTTGACGATGCTGTAGGGAAAATCCTTGGTGCTCTGGATAAATCTGGAATCTCAGATAACACTATATTTATCTTCACTAGCGAGCATGGCGATTTAGTAGGTACTCACGGAATGATGGAAATGCGGACCTTTTATGAAGAGGCAGCTAGAGTTCCCTTAATCATAAGAGCCCCCATGTATAACAGGGAGCCTAATATTATCGAGGGTAATTTTGGTCAAATAGATCTTGTCCCTACTTTACTGGACTTATTAGGTCAGGAACTTCCTGATCATCTCCAAGGGAAAAGTAAAGCTGACGTAATCAGAGGAACCTCTGATCTATCAGGAAACGAAGTGTTTATGGAGCACAATGGAATTGGCGACAGAAATCTCGGTACCCCAGCCATCAACATGCTAAATAACATGGAATGGCGCTCGGTTGTGACCCGTGATAGGTGGAAATTAAACCTTTGCGCAACAGATCAGTGTGAATTGTTTGACCTGAACAGCGACCCGTTTGAGCAAGACAATCTTTTCAACAATTCTGAGCACAAGGACAGGATCAGACTCATGGCAGC
>DJMH01000027.1:0-1381 GCA_002435305.1 Dehalococcoidia bacterium UBA6495 | reverse complement strand
GATTAGTTTACAGGTATAACTTTGATCTGTGTTCTCTCAGATTTAGGCAAAACGATTTCCAGCACTCCATCTTTGTAACTTGATTTTGCCTTATCTGAATCGACCGGTTTAGGCAACTTTATAGCTCGCTTCATGTGAGTATTTAACCGTTCATTTATTAGCAATTTGGTAACCTCTTCATCCTGTACCGGTTTCTTATTGGACACTTCTATTTCTAGGTAATCTTTCTCTAATTGTATTTGCACCTCGGAGGGGTCCACACCTGGTAAATCAGCTTTCAAGGTGAAATTATCGTCATCTTCGAATAAATCAATAATCATGTTACTGAAGCCGAGTGTATGGGTCCTATTTTTGAATTGTGGATACAAAAAAGAAGAAAGGGAAGAATCAAAAAACGAATCAATAGCGGATCTATTTGCAGGGTTTAACAGTGGAAGCATTTTCACTCCTTTGGTACACCTTTTATTACTTGATTCATATAATAAGAGTTGATACGAAACATGTCAAGGTTGAGAACCGATGCCATTTTTGAGATAAATAGGGAAATATTGCTATTATCTGTCCTAATTAATTAAATCAAACTAAACATCAATACAAGGAACATAATTTGGCACCTTTAAATCTCCATGCAGCCGTTGCTAATTACGGACATACTACGACTCTAAAAGACGGCACCTTTACATCTGACAGGTTCAATATGACTCATTCAGAAATATCACCTGTCCCAATGATTTTCAGACGAATGGTAAGAAGTCTAGAATTTGACCTTGCCGAGATGGCGTTGGCCACCTACATATGCTCAAAACACTACAACAAAGGCTTTACGGCTCTACCCGTATTTCTTACAAGGGCTTTTTACCATAGTGGAATTATCTGTAATTCCAATTCGGGGATAACTAAACCTAGCGATCTTAATGGCAAAAAAATAGGAACACGCAGTTACACTCTAACACCTGGCATATGGACGAAGGCCATTTTACAGACAGAGCACAATGTTGATTTGGATTCCATCACCTGGGTTCTTTCTGGTGATGAGCACGTAGCAGAATACCAAACTCCCGCTGGTGTAATTTCTTCTGAGAAAGATGATCTCGTCGAAATGCTGCTCTCGGGGGAAGTGGACGCGGTAATTGGTGCTGGTGTTATCGATTCTCCGGATGCTGTGCCTTTGTTCGAAAGGCCCGACAAACTGGATAACGACTGGTACAACAAAACAAAAATTTACCCCATCAGTCATTTGCTTGTTGTAAAAGACAATCTACTTATTAATGAACCATGGCTTCAAAATGAGATATACGATCTATTCAAAACTGCTAAAGATTCCTATGTGGAATCCCTACCTAGTCTTTCTCACCCCGACTCCAATGATTTGCAGAACAGA
>DJMH01000100.1 GCA_002435305.1 Dehalococcoidia bacterium UBA6495 | reverse complement strand
GGTCCTGGATATTATATCGATAATGAATTTCACCCTGATGCCAGACATGATTCTGCAGGGGTAGTGTCGATGGCGAATGCAGGTCTTTTGCCAGATGGACAAGGAACGAATGGAAGTCAATTCTTCATCACATTCATAAAGACGCCTACTTTGGATGGAATAAATCCGGATGGAACTTTGAAGGATTGTAGTCAAGGTTCTTGTCATTCAGTATTTGGAAGAGTAATAGAAGGGATGAATGTTCTAGGAAGCATATTTCCTCGGGACCCTGAAACTGCCAATCTACCAGGCGATGTTATTGAAACTATTAAAATTAAATCCGTGCCAAAATAACACTCAAGTGAGTGTCAAGAATTGTGTACCATAGGTCAATGCTTTCGAAAAATTTGCGGTTTCTTTTACTTCATCAATTGAATATAAAGCCAATTTATCTTCTATTGCCTGACTAAAATTAAGTCTCCAAAACCCAACGTCATACCAACGTCCGTCTCTGTAACCTGCATCAACCATCAAGTAATCTTTGGTAAAACCAAAATGTTCGTGAAGCGACACACTTGGGTTGTTTGGTAATGCAATAACTCCGAAGGCTGAAGTGAAACCTTGTAATTTCAAGCATTCCAATAATGACGCATAAAGAGCTTTTCCGATTCCTAAACCGTGAGCTGCTTCTCTGACATACAAGGTTGTTTCTACTATCCAGTCATAGGCACTTCTGTCTCGGAATTTACTCCCATAAGAGTAGCCCATTATTTCGTTTTCATGTTCGCAAACTAGCCAAGGGTATGTTTGGGAGACATGTTCCATTCGCCCATACATTTTAGTGCCGTCAGGAGGGTCAGTCTCAAAAGTTATTGGAGTATTTACTACGTAAGGATAGTAAATGGCCGCCACCTGAGGAGCATCTCTTTTGGGATCTGCTAGTCGGATGACGGCCATTCTCAGGTACTTATCCTAAATTAATATATGACTATTCCTTTGGTGCCTGTGGTGGGGCAGGGTTAGCCATGTCCATTCCCAATGTTCCAGAGAACATGGCATCGATTTCTTCAACGGTCCATCTGCCATTTTTTCTTAAGGTTCGTTCTTCAGTCGGGTTACTCATTAAAGAGATTTGGCCCCCTTGACAATGAAAGACGTGACCATTTACATCCTTGGCTTCATCTGAGGCCAGCCATGCTACCATCGGGGCGACATCTTCAGGGGCGCGGTTTAACTCCAAAGGAGTGACTGCAGAGTTCGCCTGAATTCCGCTTGAAGCTCTGATATCTCTGGCGGACTGAGGCACTGTTTGCGTCATCCTAGAATCTGCCCCAGGGGATATAGCATTGACCGTAACACCATACCTGCCTAGGTCACGTGCGATAGCTCTGGTAAATCCTGCTATCCCATCCTTTGCAGCTCCGTAATTTGCTTGACCGGAATTGCCGTACAAACCTGAAGTGGAGGAGAAATTAATTATTCTGCCACTGCGTTGTTGTCTGAACAGTATGGAAGCAGCTTTAGCTACAGTGAATGTCCCTTTCAGGTGAACCGCAATAACTGCGTCCCATTCTTCTTCCGTCATATTGAATAGCATTCTGTCTCTGAGTATTCCCGCCACGGCTACCACAATGTCTATTTTCTCAAAATTGTCCAGAGCGGCCTTAATAATGTTCTCCCCACCATCCATGGTTGCGACAGAATCATAATTTGCTATCGCTTCTCCTCCGGCTGCCCTAATTTCATTTACTACTTCGTCGGCGGGTGTGGCTGAATCTCCACTCCCGTCCACCGCTCCACCAAGGTCGTTCACAACTACCCTCGCTCCTTGTTCAGCTAGCAGCAGAGCAATTCCCCTGCCGATTCCACGCCCGGACCCGGTTACTACGGCTACTTTATCTTTAAGAAGGGTTCCCATCGCTATTACTCCTGACTTTATGTAATCGATAAATCTGTCTTTTCTTTCTTGCCACTATTTGGGTGCTTGTGGCGGTGATGGATTGACTAAACCCTGGGTGAGATGCTGAGGAGCTAACTCTCTTAGCTCTTCCATATCCCATCTACCTTGTTTAAAAATAGTTCGAACTCGTCTTGGGAGAGAGAGTTTGGTAATTGCTCCTCCATAGACGAGAAAGGTTTGTCCATTGATGCTGGCAGCTTGATCTGACGCCAAATACGCTACGAAGGGAGCTACATCCTCCGGCTCCATCTGTGTAGTTGGTGGTGTGGCTTCTCTATCTTGAGGTCTGTCCGCTCGCAGTTGTCTGGCAGAGTCAGGAACAGATTGAGTCATTCTTGTATTTGCCCTGGGACAAATTGAATTTGCCGTAACGCCGTAACGGCCAAGATCTTTCGCGGCTACTTTCGTGAAACCCGCTATACCGGATTTAGCCGCAGCATAATTGCCTTGCCCGGTATTTCCAAACAAACCTGATTCAGACGCGAATGTTATGATCCTGCCGCTTCTTTGTTGGCGGTACAAAATGGAAGCATATTTACAAACAGTGAAGGTCCCCTTCAAATGAACGCGAATGACGTCATCCCACTCTTCCTCTGTCATGTTGAAAATCATTCTATCTCTCAATATTCCAGCCACTGTTACGACGATATCTAACTTGTCGTAGTTATCTAGGGCAGATTTAACAATGCTTTCGCCGCCTTCCATGGTAGATATATCGGTGTAGTTTGGGGTGGCGTCCCCTCCTGCAGCCTTTATTTCTTCCACAACTTGTTCAGCTGGCGTGCTAGAGGTGCCTTCCCCATCTAGGGCGGCGCCTATGTCATTAACAATAACTTTGGCCCCCTCGGCAGCTAATTGTTTCGCTACCCCTGCACCGATTCCTCTTCCAGCTCCTGTGACTATTGCAACTTTACCGTCTAGGTAATTCGCCATTTTTTTCCTCCTGAAATTCGTTCGCAATCACAACATTTGACTGTTGTTTTTAGTGCGCGTCGTCCATTGTGCCACAATTGAATGTAACTTGTCATAGTTGGTTTAGTTTAGACTCTCTGAACTAAAATGATGGGAAAGGACATATTTTATGAACCAATTGGTAACGCTGTGCATATAGTTCTATACAAACCCGAAATTCCCTATAACACCGGTAACATAATTAGGCTTTGCGCCAATGTAGGTGCAGAGCTACATTTGATTCACCCTTTGGGATTTCAACTAACTGAGGCTAAATTAAGGAGGGCGGCCTTGGATTATTCTGATTTGACAGTAGTTACCGAGCATGAGAACTTGGAAGATTATAGGAAGATGTATCCTGATCGGGTCTTCTACGCAACATCTGCTCGTGCTCGAAGATATTACAGCGAGATTGAATTTGGTACTAATGACTCTTATCTATTTGGACCGGAATCGTCTGGGATTCCACCTACTGTCTTAGATACTATTCCAACAGAAAGGCATCTATTGATTCCCATGAAGCCTGGAAATAGGAGTTTAAATATCGCAAACGTAGTTTCGATAATTGCGTATGAGGCTTGGAGGCAGAACAGTTTTTATGACGCCGGTCCGCCGAGGACTGTACCAAGAATAGAAAATTAGAAAAAAAGAGGAGTATATTTATGGGCCGCTCCAATTGGCATTATGAGCACCCTCCGGCGTGTACTTGTGTTAAATGTGTTGAAAAAAGGCAAAAAAGTGGTTCTGGTGGAATTTTTCAGATTATTAAAAAGTTAATATCCTTCAAAAAAAAGTAGGAGCGAAGTTTGAAGCGAATACGGCAAAGTCATATCGAAGAAATGATTGATCATGCAAAAGAACATGATCCTAATGAATGTTGTGGAATATTGGCAGGAACCGGTGAAGACATAACTCATTTATATCGGGTTAAAAACTCGACTCCAAGTCCATTTAGGTATGTAATGGATCCAAAAGAACAACTAGAAGTTATGAAAAATGCTGAGGAGAAGGGTCTTGAATTAATATGCTTTTATCACTCGCATACTCATACACCAGCTTTTCCATCAGATACTGATATTAGGATGGCAGTCGAATCCGGGTGGGTTGATTTTGGGTATGCGCTGGTTTCATTGGAAGAGAAAGGTAAGCCGACAGTTAATTTTTTTATGATCGATTCTGAAGGAGCCGTTATTCCTGAAGATTATGCAGTAGTCTAATTTTATTGTTTGTGCTGAGGTAGCATGACCGGACCTTCGCTATGGGTGACAATGCCGTCTTCTATCACCAATGACATTTTCCCCCCAGGGTTTGGCCTTCCAGGGGTTTCACCTAAGGGGAATATTTCTACCTTTGCTTTGCCGGGATATATCTCGAGTGTCCCCACAGTGCCCAACCGCAATTCTTTCTGTTGTGGGAATGTAATACTTCCGGAATTGATTAACAGTACTCCGTCTCTGTACTCCAGACGTTCTTGGTGAGTGTGCCCAGAAATCATGATCTGTACGGGCTCTGGAAACAGTGTTTGAAGGTCCTTGATGGGCCGAAATTGGCCTTCTAAACTATGAATCATTCCGATTAACCATCCCTCTATATCAAGAACTTGAACTTCTTTCATTCGAGGATCAGGAATTGGGTCATTATTGCCTGTTGAACAAATCACAGGAGCAAACTGCTCGCACCAATCAAGAACCATTGGTGAAGTTAAATCTCCTCCATGAAGAATTAAATCTACACTAGAAAGGAATTCTGCTGGAAGATCACCTAATTCATCCAAAGTTCTGACCCTTCCGGGTAGATGAGTGTCCGTTATTAATCCAATTAGCATCCGAAGAACTATAGGTTTGATTTACTGAGTTATCAATAGGTTACAAGGTGGGATATTTTTTAAGTTTACTGAACCACTTGTATCTAAAAGCAAATACAACTGTTAACAATGCATACTGACTCATTGAGGATATGATGGTAGGAACCATATCGAGATTTTGATTTGTAGTGATGAAGAGAGAGGAACTTGGTATCACTGAATCTTCCAACCCGACTATTAAATGTACCCATAAATTATTAGCAATATGGATACCAGCAGCTAACTCTATTCCACCGTCAATTAATGTTATTAGTCCCATAAACATACCAACCAGAAAAACCGAAATGAGATATGTTCCGACTCCGTATGACCATGGTTCAGGATTCATTAGGTGCAAGCAAGCGAAGATTGATGAAGTAATAATCAAAATTAGAACACGTGACTTAAACAGCAGCGAAAACCCCTGTAACAGATATCCCCTAAAGAACGCTTCTTCCAAACTCGCTTGTATTGGGACAAATATCAAGGCGATTAGAGCGATTAGTAATAAATCTATGATATCACCCCGGAGTTTTAGCTCTGAGGAATTAGTTAAAAGTGTGGCCGTCAGAGGAATTATTGCGAACAAGAAAAAGATGCTCAGTGCAAACAAACTCCTTTTGTAATCGAATCGAATCCGTTCAGTCAACACCTTCAGAAGATTCTTATTGTGCAAAATTTTGAGGAAGAAATAAAAGCTTGCAGCTCCAATTACAAAGGTGATGTGCATTAATAGGAAATTAGGTGCTTTTGAAGCACCTGTTATTACTAGTTCGTCAAGGCTGCAACTATAACCAGCCACTGTTCCGATCTTTAGGAGCCTACAAAATCCGACTAAAGGGAGCGAGCCAATTACTTGCCAAACTACGATGAATATAACTGTGAAAACTATCCATATCCACCAGTTATTTTTGCCAAGGGATGAGTTATCCAAAAAAGAGTTTGTCTTGGATTTTATACATTCACCACAAATTTGGCAGTAGGAGGCTATCGAAGAGGAAATCCAGTTTCGACAGTTCAGACATATGTTTGAAGTTTCTCGAATTGTTTCGCCCATATTACGAGGGTATCTGACAAACAAATTTTGGACAATAAAACTTAATTTTTTATATTTCATTGACGGCTTAGGAGGCATGTGCTAACTTCAGGCTCATTACTGGCACCACAAAATTTTATGAGGACTAACTTATGGCTCAAACGAGGGAAGCTGCAATTGTTGGAATACACGAATACCCATTGAGGGTGGCGCCCGGCGTTAGTGCTTTGCAAATTAAGGCCGCATCCGCATCCAAGGCATTAGAGGATGCTGGTCTTTCATGGCAGGATGTAGACGCAGTTTTTGACACTGGGTCCCACCAAAATATCGGAGGACTTGGGATTTCGGAATATTTGGGCATGAATCCAAGATTGATTGATAACACGAGCGTTGGTGGCACTTCATATGAGTTTCAAGCTCATCATGCTTCTACTATGATAGCTTCAGGCAAGGCTAATGTTGCCTTGTTAACATATGGGTCTACAGCTCATTCGGATCGCAGGGCAATAGGAACCGCCGGAGCAACTGGCCAGGGATCTCCAACCCCATTTAATAACATGGAAGATCCATGGGGAATGACGTTGATATCTGGATATGGAATGGTGAAAGCTCGCCATATGCATCAATATGGAACCACAAATGAGCAGTTCGCAGAGATTTCTGTGGCCACTAGATATCATGCCATGCGCAATCCCGAAGCCGTGAAGGCTATGACGGCCCTTGAGTTTGTAGGGGTTAATGAAATCACCACCCAGGATGTTCTAGATTCAAGGATGATTGCTTGGCCGCTGCATCTTCTGGAGTGCTGCATGGTATCAGATGGTGGTGGAGCGGTTGTGATTGCTTCCAAAGAAGTTGCAAAGAATTGCAAAAAATCCCCAGTATGGATTATCGGTGGCGCCGAAGCTACGAAATATAGGGAGAATGGAGGAGATATCACTGTAAGTGCAGGTGCTCAATCGGGGCCTAGGGCCTTTGAAGACGCTGGAGTATCTCCAAACGAAATTGATGTTCTGATGGCATACGATTCATTTTCCATAACTGTAATGTGCATGATTGAAGATTTGGGATTTTGCAAAAAAGGTGAGGGTGGAGATTACGTCAGCCAGGGCATACTGAAGTTTGATCAAAAAGGGGGACCTGCCCTTAATACCGATGGGGGAGGTCTTTCCTCAAATCATCCGGGTGAAAGGGGTATTTTCCTTTTGCTTGAAGCTACCAGACAAATGAGAGGAGAATCAACTTCCCAAGTGGATGGTGCCAAACTTGCTGTTGCGGTGGGAAATGGGGGTCAATTGGGAGCTAGGCATGCAACGTCACCAACCATTCTCGCAGCAGATTAATAAATTAGGAGAGCTATAAAATGACCTTGAGACCTCAGCCTAGATTTCCGGAACCTGATACTGAGCCGTTCTGGGAAGCGACTAAGGAAAGAAATCTTGTTTACCAAACATGTGACAATCCAGATTGCACCGATAAGGTGATTTTTTACCCTAGAGCCCACTGTAACAGCTGTGGCGGCTTAAAGACCACTTGGAATACCTCAAAAGGCGAAGGTGTTGTCTACACTTACAGCGTCGTGATGCAGAGTAGACATCCGGCTTTCAAAGATTTAGGTCCATATGCTGTGGCCTATGTAGATCTAGATGAAGGATTTAGGATGATGACTAATGTCATAAATGTGGATAACCCAATTAGTGACATCCAGATCGGTATGAGGGTTAAATTAGTTTGGCAGGAGCAAGGTGAAGGAGAGATTGCACTTCCAATGTTTGAACCTGCCTAAATTTTACCTGCTCTTGAAAAAGTCTAATCACGAATTCATATCAGCCTTCTTGCAGTATTAGTATAAGCGGATTTGAGATGGGGGATTTATGCAACATCACCCGGTGCCACTTAAAGCAACTCTGGATTCCTTACCTCCACTATGGCCTCAGGAGTTGTTGCCGCAAATAAGATCAATTTTGGCTGAAACTCCATCTATGCTCTTTGTTTTGGATGATGATCCTACAGGGGCCCAAACCGTTCACAATGCCTCTTTTTTAACTGAATGGTCGCTTGACGTGCTGCTTTCTGAGTATCATCAGCCTGAGAAGGTTACCTTTTTGTTGACAAACACTAGGGCGAAAACGGAAGCAGAGGCAGTGGAGATAAATACTAAACTCGGTAGAGAATTCGACCAACTGACAAATTATTTGAAGATACCTTTCTCGATTATTTCTAGGTCAGATTCCACTCTTCGCGGACACTTTCCTGCAGAATTGGACGCTTTGGCCGAGGGAATGGGTAACTCCCACGATGGAATTGTCTTCATCCCCTTTTTTATTCAAGGGGGACGTTACACGATAGATGATGTTCAATACGTATCAGATGAAGGCATGCTGATGCCAGTAGGACAAACACCCTTTGCCAGAGATTCTGTCTTTGGCTACCAATCATCAAACTTGCGTGATTGGATAGAAGAAAAAACTTTTGGAAGAGTTTTGGCTAAAGATGTATTGAGTGTTTCAATAGACGATATCAGAATTGGTGGCCCAGATGTGGTTGCAAAAAAACTGCAAGACATGAAATTCGGCAATATATGCATAGTTAATGCAGCCGATATGAGAGATTTGAATGTGGTGGCTCTGGCAATGTTGACTTTGCAACATAATTACGGAAAAAATTATTTAATACGGTCTTCTGCCTCGTTTGTTAGATCTCGACTTGGACAAGAGGAACGACCGATCCTCACTAAAAAAGAAATGGGATACACAAGAGAAGGGGGGGCACTCATTCTCGTTGGCTCCCATGTGCCGGGTAGCACCTCGCAGCTAGAGAGTCTTCTAAATCTACCGGATGTGTACGGCTTGGAGTTGGATGTGCATAAAGTTCTGCAATATGACAAAGAGCAAATAATTTCGATAATTGAACAAACCGATAGACTTTTGTCAGAATCGAAGGATATTGTTATTTATACGAGTCGAGAAGTCATAACCGGCTCGTCTCCTGATGAAGACTTGAAAATAGGAGTTACTATTACCGATGCCATAACAAAAATCGTTTCTGGTATCACGGTCACCCCAAGGTACCTTATATCTAAAGGCGGGATGACTTCCTCAAACATCATTGCCAATGCCTTGAAAATAAAAAGAGCTACTGTCCCAGGGCAAATTTCTTCTGGAGTTTTGGTATTGCAGTTGGGCCCGGAATCCAAATATCCAGGATCTAAATTAATACTGTGGCCTGGCAATGTAGGCGGGCCTACAGCTATTTCAGATGTGGTAATGAGGATGAGGACTTAGGATATCAGATGTTGGCACCCTCCTCCGATATTTTAAAATGGGCCGATTCTCAAAATGTCGCCATTGGAGCCTTTAATGTCTACAATTTTGAGGGAATAAAAGCTGTTATAGAAGGTGCCGAAGAAGAGGAAACTCCGATAATTATCCAGATGCATCCGGCATCGCTTCAACGGGGAAGTAAGCCTCTAATTGCTATGGCACTGGAAGCAGCCAACCTATCCACGGTACCAGTTTCTATTCACCTTGACCATGTCGATAGTTTGGAAGTTGTCAATGAGGGTATAAATCTCGGTCTTCGATCTTTCATGCCTGACGGATCAATATATAACTACCAGGCAAACGTGGAGTTTACCCAATTATGTGCTAAAACAATTAAAGATAATGAAGGCTTTGTCGAAGGAGAATTAGGTCGACTTTCAGGCTCTGAGGATGGTATAACTATTAAAGATTACAAGTCCCTTTTGACAGATCCGTTGTTAGTGAGCGATTTTGTGTCCAGCACTACAGTTGATGCTCTTGCAGTCTGTGTTGGTAATGTGCATGGGAAATACCTTTCAGAACCAAAATTGGATTTTCAACGTTTGTATAGAATACGTGAAGTTACCGAGATACCCCTTGTAATGCATGGTGCCTCAGGCCTATCAAATGAAATAATTTCAGAATGTATACATGCCGGGATATCAAAATTTAATGTTAATACTGAGTTAAGACAGGCATATATTTTGGGTATGTCAGAAGCTGTTGATCAGGGAATATCTGATTTGATATCCGTGATGAACTTATGCACTACTAAAATGAAGGGGGTGGTAGTGTCCAAGATCCGCCAATATTCATTTAAATGAATATTGGATAGCGCATTTTAATTTAAAAACCGGTGTTAACCACTAGTATTTATAAAATCGGCTATTCTTTCTCCTATCAGCATCGCTGCAACGTTGGTGTTTGCCCTAGGGCAATCTGGCAATATGGAAGCATCAGCAATCCTCAATTGCTTAGTTCCATATACGAGACCATATTGATCTACAACCGCTTCCTTATCTGATCTTGGACCCATTTTGCAGGTACCTGAAATGTGATGCATAGTTAAAACGTTTTCTAGCATCCACTTATCGAGCAGGTCGTCGTCATTTATGGTGGTCTCGTCTGGAGAAAGTCTTCCAACTATGCTACTAGTAAAACTGGGGGCCTTTGCTATTTTATCGGCAAGCCTAACGCCTTCCCTCAATCTCTTGAGGTCAT
>DJMH01000004.1 GCA_002435305.1 Dehalococcoidia bacterium UBA6495 | reverse complement strand
GAAATCCTAAATTAAGGAACGAAACCCCGCATCTCTACCACACGGGCAACCCGGTTAATACCTACCATCAGGGCTGCTTCCCGCATAGAGACTTGCTGTCGATTGGCTTGCTCTCTCACAGCCTTGTAAGCGGTGGACATAATTTGCCTCAACTCTGTATTTACCCGCTCCTCTGGCCAGTGATGCTGGTATAGATTTTGTGTCCACTCAAAGTACGAGACCACCACACCTCCTGCGTTCACTAAAATGTCAGGTAAGACTAGTATGCCTCGATTAGCCAGTATCTCGTCTGCCTCAGGAGTCAAGGGATGATTAGCCGCCTCAACGACAAGTCTCGCTTTCACCTTTCCTGCGTTTTCAGCATTAATCACCCGGTCGATGGCCGCGGGTACCAATACGTCGCATTCAAGTTCTAAGAGCTCTTCGTTTGTAAGATCCTCTGCGTCCGGGAAACCTGCTACAAAGCCTGATTCAGCAACGTGTTTGGATAGAGCTTGTACATCCAGCCCCCTGCTGTTGAAAACGCCTCCGTTGGCATCACTCACTGCAGTGATTACGCAGCCCTGCTCACAAGCGATTCGGGCGAACCATGATCCGACATTCCCAAAACCTTGAACGACTACCTTTGCATCTCTCATAACCATGCCAATATCACCAACAGCTTCGGTGGTGATAAAAACCGCTCCCCGGCCAGTTGCCGATTCTCGGCCGTCCGACCCACCTAGTTCGACTGGTTTTCCTGTGACACAAGCCGGAGTGTGCCCATGTATTTGGCCATATGCATCCATCATCCATGCCATCGTCTGAGCATTTGTTCCAAGATCCGGCGCAAGAATATCTCTGTTGGGACCTAATATGTGGTCTATATTCTGAACGTATCGTCTAGTGACACGGTTCAATTCGCTCACGCTCATAGAACTAGGGTCGCATTGCACCCCTCCCTTTGCACCACCAAAAGGGATGTTTGCCAATGCTGTTTTCCACGTCATGAGAGACGCCAGCGCACGGACCTCTTCCATGTCGGCTTCCATATGGTAACGAACCCCTCCTTTGTATGGCCCCCTGGCCCCGTTATGCTGGACCCTGTACCCTTGAAGGATTAGCATCTCCCCGTTATCCATACGTATCGGGAGGGAAACGCTAAGCTCTCTCCAAGGAGTTTTTAACAGTGCCCGCATACCGTCATCCAGTGATAACCGATCTGCGGCCCTGTCGAAAAAGATATTTACCTCGTCGAGGCTAGAAGCGCGTTGTACGTCATTTCCGATATCACCCACTGTCCACTTCTCCCCTGCGTAACTGGTTATTCCTGATTTCTAGCCAATTAATTAAAAATTAATTCAGTCTGTGTCCGCCGCACTTAGCGGGATAGACTTTGATATATATTTGTACGGATCTGCGGACTGAGTGTTGCCGATAGCGTTATCTACCATTTTGTCGTATCTGGGATCCAAGGAATCCAATTTAGATACAACATCCCTTTTGAACGCAACCCTTGAGACAATTCGAAAAGTATCCTCACTACCACATTCAGTACATTCTATGGAATCGGGAGGGTTAAAATTTTTCCAAAGCTTTTCTAATCGTTCTGAACACCCTCGACACTTGAATTCATACAGTGGCATACGCTCCCTCCCCAGATTTCTTAATCCTCTTTAAAATCAGACGAATCAACACAATTGAAAAATTCCTGCAAAGAATTCATATACCTAAAGAATTTTAACCTTCCCAACTCATCGGAACATCTTAATACACCATCAGGATGCTTTAGATCCATTTCATTTAGACCAACTTTATTCGTGACGCTGTTATCTCCTACCAATGAACAAAACCAATCTTGCCATTCCCTCTGTTTCATTTCAAAGTAAAAATCTAACTCTCTAAGCCTATCCTCTTCCCAGACCTTGATTTCCCTGCACGTGAATGATTCAAATTTAAGTGCAAAAACATCTGATCCAGATTTTATCCCTACGTGGCAATCGATAGTACCCAAATCTCTGAATTGAGATGACTCATTTGCACGATCTTTTAGTCGTTCAAGAAAATGACGTGTGACACCTTCAGGCAATGTCCATCTCCTCAAAAACCGTTTCTACATCAGCGGAGGCATCAAAAAAATACTGGAATGTTTGGTTGAATCTAAAAAATAAATCTTGCCGATATTGATCCTCGGTCCAAGACTTGGCAAGGCCATCGGATAGTTCTAGGTCTAAGGTGTTCAAAGTGAAACTTAGGCCGGCTCCGTTATTCTCTTTGATGTTAATAATCATATCCTTCCAGTCGTTAGGATGTAGTTCCAGGTAAAAATCTGTATTTTCCAACGCCGACTCATCTTCCAACTCCATAACATTAGTACATTCAAATGCTTCAAATTGCACTGTAAAGAGTTTTTCCCCGCAAGCCACCCCTACCAATGCGTCACATGTGCCAACGCCGACTTGATTATCTCTCTGATTAGAATTAAAACGATTTCTCAATTCTTCAAACCAATTTAATGAGGGAAAAATCACAGACACCTAATCCCCCCTACAAAAGGTAAGACTTAAGATCGTTCGATAAAGAATCAGACCGATCTATACCTATGGATCTTAATGAAGACAGGTAAAGGTTCACGTAGTCAGACATAAGTCTTTGGGCGGTTCTCATTCCTGACTGAGCACCCTCGACTCCACCGCCAAAAATCACCGCAAGTGGTTCCAATACTATCGGCTCTTTACATTCTCTGGCCACTAGCCGTTCCCCGATGCCTAAAAGGTTGTTGAACACTAAATCCTTATCATCCTGCCTTGTTATGGCATACCTGAGATGTTCTAGACCATAAGACAGATGTCTAGCTTTATCTTGAACGGATTTTTCAAAAATAGCCTTTTCTGCATCATTATTGGCAAGAATGGAACCGTATCGGTATATGGTAAATGTGAAAAGACCTCGCAACAAATAGAGAAGTAAAGCCGTTTCACTCCATCCGCCCCTGCTCTCTATAATCATTCTCTTTACGTCGCCCTTTAACTCAAGACCCAATCCACCACCGTTGGAAAGAGCCCTTTTTCTGAATACCTCAAAATGTCTTGCAGCATCGAACATTTCCGTGGCGAGAAAAAGTTTAACCTCATGATAACCATAAGACATTTGGTGGAGCCAAGTCCCCAATGTTTCTATTTCAGTATTGGCATGCTGACATAGCATGGTACACAACTGGCAGACGGCAGCCTCAACATCATCTGGCAATGGACCGATGGCTTCCCATGGTATATCTGTGGCCGGCGTCCATCTTCTTTGAATAGCTTCTTCGTAAAGATCTGCTGCATTATCAGCCCAAAGATCCCGTTTCTCGGATATGGAATACCCAATCGGAGGGACTCCTGGCATAGGATAAGCCCCTCTCGGCATCCTACTCTGATCATCCCACCTGTCCGGTATTTCCCCGTATATGCCCACATTCAAGGCTCCAATCGTCAACCCACTATCCGTGACGTCGGCTTTTACCCCCCACTGATACGTGCGTTTCATCCAATCAAGCTTTTTGGGAGGGATCTCTACATCTTTGAGGTCGCCAGAGGTCTCTTTTGAAACAGCATCTCTTAGCCTTTGGTTTACACGTCTACGAGACCTGACCCTAGCAGAATCCTGAGGTTCATTATCCTTGTTCGTCATATTAATTAGCTAGAACTCAACGTGTGTAAGCCAATAATTCCTGATTTGCTCGCCCGTTTTCAAACCTTTCACCGAAGCCAGCTGATCTTACTCGCTGTACATATTCCCTAGCTTGCCTCTTCCGAACCGCCATTAATTTTCGATAACCTTCATCAAAATTTTTCTCTCCTCCGCCTAGCAATATAGCCAATGCTTCACTCTGTGCGGTATCTCTGGACGCTGGGTTTTGATTTCCGGCTACCAGAGCACCTTCTCCCTCATCAAGGTAGCAGTGAATTTCTTCTTTTCGTTCTGGTTCAGTTTCGGCCAAGTACCGCAGATGCATTACACCAAAAGCGACGTGGCGAGCTTCATCCTGGGCAGCCAGTCTATAGATAGTCTTTTCCGCTTCGTTATAGGCCATCAACTCACCCATTCTAAATATAGTAAGCACAGACCCCTCACCTGTGATATGCAACCTAGAAGACATCTCAGTGAAATCGTTGGACAGGTCTATACTGCCAACAGTTCCACTTGTTGTGACATTTGGTCGCTGCATCAGTCCCCCACCGTTAGCAAAAGCCCTCTTGCGAAAAACATCAAGATGCCTTGACTCATCCATTACCTGGGAAATTAAGAACATTCTCGGTTCGAAATAATCTGGTGTCGTCGCGGCCAACCATCTGCCTGGAACTTCTGCAGCTACAAATTCGACCTCTGTCAAAAAAGTAGCTAGCTGGCACTGGGCTCTTTCAATATCATCTGGCAGGGGTTTGATTGTGTTCCATGGAACATCAGTAGCAGAACTCCACTGTCTTTGAAGAGATTCTTCATAAAGTACATGAGCATTTGATAACCATATATCCGCTTTGGATCGAATCTTGTATCCACCAACCCTGTAAGCGTCATTCCTGGCTCTGGCCCCTCTCGGTCGACCCGTCATATTATCGCTATGGTCTCCAGGTTCTCCATAGCTCCCTAGCTGAATATCTCCCAGTGTTAGGCCTCTTTTAGAGGGTTCTGCCCTAACACCCCATTCCCCTCTAGTATCGAGCCAACTTAAATCAAGATTATTATCCTCACCGAACTCACGCACAGCCGGGGCTAGATCTAACTCTTCTTTAGAGATTGTCATAACAACTCACCTTTTGAAAAATAATCTGGCCTGCCGATTTTTTCTATCACCATCATTAACTACAATATAGTTAAGATACCCGCAAAAGGCAATATAGCTAACACTTTAGTCTTTTGCTTGCCCGAAAAAAAAGTCTCTCCATTGCGAATCGTGGACGGGGTAGGGTCTCTTTATAGGGCGGTTACAGTTTTCGACCGGTTTTTTGACTATGACGGGGCCGTTAGTATTAATTAGCAAACGGCATCAATTATGGTCTCAAACTTCGGTAAAAATGAGGCGGAATTCCCGTTTTCTATGGATGAATTATTTGTTGTTTGTCGGAATCCACCATTCCTCTCCCCGTACCGTATTAATATATTCAGGCCATCTAAGATCCACAGGAGGGTCAAAATCCTCTGGCAGAAGAGGTGACATCCATTTGTCACCACCAACACCACCACCTGTTCTCTGATTGAACTCCTCCCAAGCTTTCTTCAAATGATCAGGATTCGTAAATAGATCGATCATTGTGCACGCCATCGTTTTACTCGCTAGAAACATGCCCGGATTTATGCAATCAGGCACACCTCCCATTGCATTCACCACCCACGCCGGGTAGCTGAATCCTTGTTCCGGTGACTTGAGCCGAGGCCTCGATGTATGAACACGAACGGTAGGAGCGTGCCACGTGTATTCCACATAATCATCAGAGGTAAAATTAATCTGCCACGGTGGCAGGCTTTGCTGTTGGGCACTCTCCCATTCTTGTGGTGTTGTAAGTTTCTGATTGTCCTCAGTAAATGGGTCATCCATTGGGGTAATTCCGAGGTTCTCTTGAATTTCTCTTGCGAATCCGCGGGCGTCTTCACTATATTCGGGTGGTCCCATAAGCGCCATATTCTTGTAAGTCAGATTTGCCATCACATGGTTTGGGAGTCCCACACGGGTTTTAGTAACCCACCGAGTTGACAACGTGCATCCGGTAGCGACAGCTGCCTGTTGAGCATTGCGCTCAAGCACACTGAAAATCTGTTCCTGAATATCGAGTGTTGGGGAACGCCATGCATACTGTATCTGACTAAACCTTGGGGGAAGGTTGTCTGATGTGCATTGCCCTCCTGCCAAAATGAATTCATTGAGGGTCCATGTACCCGTATGTGGAAACATCGACTCCTTAGTGTACTTTGTTGTGGTGTACATGAGGCAAACTGCGTCTAACGCTCCGGGGCATCGCGGAACTGTATGCGGTCGATCCGGTGAAACCAGAAGGCTTGGGTCCATCCACTTTTCAGGCTCTTGACACTCAAATGTAAACACCACGCTCCAATATGAACCGCAGTGGGTATCTAGGATAACGGTATTATTAGGGTTAGGGTGATATGAGATGTAGGCATCCGCGCCCTCGTAATATCCTTTTGCAGCATGAGCCGGTTTTGAACCGCATACTTTCTCGGCAGGTTCCCCAAA
>DJMH01000014.1:6516-12656 GCA_002435305.1 Dehalococcoidia bacterium UBA6495 | reverse complement strand
AGCAAGATTTGCAGCTTCTTCATTGATAATATCTAGTTGAGTCCATAATACTTTGGCGCCAATTCCTATGGCTTCTTCAGTAACACCAATAACCGCATCATTTGAACGAAAAACATCTACCATATCTACGGGTTCCTCGATGGAATTCAAGTCGCTATAAAAATGCTGGCCCAAAATATTTTTCCCTACCTCATTAGGGTTGACTGGTATTACCCTGTAACCATGATCTATTAACGTTTTTATAACTTTGTAGCTGTCGCGTTGACATTTTGAACTAGCCCCCACAACGGCAATGGACTTAACTTCAATAAGTATCTCTCTTAAGTATTCATCAGAATAATTATCAACCATTCTTTACCTCACTTCATTCCCACTCAATGGTGCCGGGAGGTTTGCTGGTTATATCGAAAACTACTCTGTTCACATCAGGAACTTCGTTTGAGATACGACTGGAAATACCAGCCAAAACGTCATAGGGTAGCCGAGCCCAGTCGGCAGTCATTGCATCGTCACTTTTCACCGCTCTTATAGCAATCACATGACCGTACGTTCTGAAATCACCTGTGACACCTACTGACCTGGACCCCGTAAGTACTGCGAAAGTTTGCCATAGTTCGTTGTATAGACCATTTGACTTTACCTCATCCATCACGATCCAATCGGCAGCCCTCAAGATTTCCAACTTCTCTGATGTCACCTCTCCCATAATTCGAATGGCCAATCCGGGACCGGGAAAGGGTTGCCTGTAGACCATTTCCTCAGGCAGCCCTAATTCCAAGCCAACCTGTCGCACTTCATCTTTGAATAAGTATCTTAGCGGCTCTACAAGCTCCATTTTCATGTGATCAGGAAGCCCACCAACATTGTGATGCGTTTTAATGGTCGCAGAAACAGAGTTGTCACTTGTTTTACTCTCAATTACGTCCGGATATAGGGTTCCCTGAGTCAAAAAATCAACAGCTCCTAATTTTGAGGCTTCTTCGTCAAAAACATTAATGAACTCTTCACCTATTATCTTTCTCTTCCTTTCAGGGTCTATTACACCGGCTAGACCGGTAAGAAATCTTTCGGTCGATTCACTAAAAATAAAGTTAATATCCATATACTTTTCAAAGGTTTCCTTTACACGGTCCGGCTCACCTCTTCTCATCAAGCCATTATTTACAAATATGCAAGTTAATTGGTCTCCGACCGCTTTGTGAACCAAAGTTGCAGCCACTGCAGAATCCACTCCTCCTGAAAGGGCACATATCACTTTACCCCCCCCAACTTGCTCTCTGATCCTGTTAATCGAATCTGATACAAAATTACCGGGGGTCCATGTCTGCCCCATATTGCAGGTTTTCGTCAGGAAATTTTCGATAATATTTGAACCTTGCGGAGTGTGAACAACCTCAGGATGAAATTGAATCCCCAGAATACCTTTGTCGTTGCCAACTACAGCAATTGGAGAATTATCTGTATGGGCCATCGATACAAATCCGGGAGGTAATTCAGTAACCTGATCAGCATGGCTCATCCAGACGGGCAATGATTGAGGTAACCCGGTAAACAGAGATTCATTTGGTTTGTTTTGATGTAGTACGGCATGTCCGTATTCTTTCTTAGTTGAGGCCGCCACTTTACCACCGAGTTGATGAACCAAAACCTGCATCCCGTAGCAAATTCCCAAAACCGGTAATCCCGATTCAAAAACCCATAGAGGGGCTAGAGGAGACCTCTCATCATAAACACTGGCAGGTCCTCCTGAGAGTATGATCCCTTTTGGGTTTAAACCCTTGACAGCGCCCCATTTAGTGTTATAGGAAACGATTTCGCAATAAACACTACTTTCCCTGACCCTTCTAGCAATTAAGCGGCTATATTGGGATCCAAAATCTACAATTAGAATGGATTCCCTCTGAGGTGACATTTCACCTTCCGAGGCCGTCCCATATCCTGCTTTCTCTTGAGATATTTCAAGATAAGCTGAAACTTCAAGATCGTCGCTAGAAGTTATGCGACGGGTACTATCTAATCCTTGATCTTCGTTCATAATTGTGTCCTAAAGGCCTATGTTATACTCGCCCAAAGTCAGCTCACAGGTGCCAAGCCATAACCACAGTATTACCCGCAAATAAAGATTCTTTGGAACATGCTGCTAATATACTATTGGAAGGTGGCGTTGTCTGCATACCCACTGATACTGTATATGGAATTGCGGGTATAGCTACAAATTCGATAGCAGTCTCGAAGGTGTTTGAAGTAAAACAAAGGGCCCCTAATACAGCACTTCCAATTTTTATCGAAGATATATCCTCTCTAAACGATTTATCAGAATTTGTTCCTCCTATGGCCAAAGTTTTAGCCTCTAATTTCTGGCCTGGACCGTTGACCATGGTATTGGAAAAATCAGATTGCATACCCGATGTGGCTACAGGAGGTTTGAAAACTGCTGGGTTCCGTATACCTAACCATCAGATAGCCGTAAAGCTATGTGAAGAAACAGGTAAACCCATTACCGGCACCAGTGCCAACATCAGTGGCCAAAAGGCAGCCACCACAGCGAATGAGGCCCTACACCAATTTAAGGATTCATCTCTAGACCTAATTCTCGATGGTGGTGCATCTATTTCGTCACAGCTTTCCACTATAGTCTATTTTGAAGACAATGAGGTTAAACTGATAAGGCAAGGTGTTATATCTATGTCTGACATACAGAAACTGGTAGATACAAAGAGGGGTTAGTCCCATATGGAACCGCTAGATCAAATACAAGCGAAAATTGATCGCTTGATGAAGGATTATTTGGATTCCAAGTCTTTACCGCTCTACGATATGCTGTCATACCATCTGGGAATCCATGGTTTAGATCCTGGTCTCACCATCTCAGAACGGGCCCATGGAATATTGCTACAAATCGCCGTAGAAACTCTGGGGGGGGACCCTTTACTGACTTTACCCGCTGCCATGTCTATAGAGATGGTCAACGCATTTTGTGAAATACATGATGACGTGCAATCTGGAAACCCTACTCGGAATGGGCAAGATTCCCTTTGGTGGGTTTGGGGTCCAGCGCAAGCTATCAATGCCGGAGATGGAATGCATTCCATAGCTAGAATATCTCTTATGAACTTAGATAGGCAGCATTTTTCAGATCGGACATCTCATGCAGCCTTGTCTTTTCTAGACAAAGGGGCCTTGGTAACATTTGAGGGCCGATTTAGAGACTTGGAAATGCAGGAAAGAATAGACACCTCTGTAGCGGCCTATCTTGAAATGGCTGGCCAAAAAACAGGAGCTTTGTACGGTTCTGCGCTCTCAATGGCGGCAGAATTATCTGGGCTCAGTTCCAAAGCCTGTGAAGGTTTGTTTCAGTCAGGCCACTTGATTGGGCAAGCGAAGCAAATAAAATTAGATATTAATCAGATCTGGGGCTCCGATTCAAACCAAAAAATAGAATTTTTGAACAAGAAAAAATTATTTCCTGTGATTGCTGCTTTGGAAAAAGCTACACCTTCTCAGAAAAGAAAATTAGGTGACGTCTATTTTAAACGAGTTCTTGAGGACTCTGACCTTGATGCAGTGCTTGATGTCCTTAGTGATCTGGGAGGGAAAGAATCAGCGGAACTGCGATATACAAGCGCCAAAGACGAGGCTTTATCAATCGTAAAAAAGGATTTCCCAAATAACCGTGCGGGAAATTTAATCGATTATTTGGAAAAAATTCTTGAGGAATAAATAATGACCTCCAGGCTAACTATTGAAGATGTTGAAATATCTGGCCGAAGGGCTTTAGTGAGAGTTGACTACAATGTTCCTTTCCAGGAAGGAACCAGCATCATATCGGACGACACCCGCATCAAGGCTTCGATACCAACTTTAAGACATTTAATAGACAAAGGTTGTTCATTGGTATTGTGCTCTCATCTAGGACGTCCCAAGGGTAAGCGAGACCCCCAATTGTCTTTAAAGCCAATCGCAAAAAGATTAAGTAAAATCCTAGAACAAGAGGTACAGTTTGTTGAAGATTGTGTATCAGAGAGTGCTGCTGCTGCCGCATCGAAGTTAGGTAAGGGTGAAATTCTACTATTAGAGAATTTGCGGTTTCATAGGGGAGAAGAAGAAAACAACCTTGCTTTTGCAAAACAGCTATCAGAATTAGCCGAAGTTTACATAAACGATGCTTTTGGGGCGGCTCATCGTGCCCATGCTTCTATTTTGGGTATAACAAAATTCTTGCCTTCCTACGCAGGTCTTCTTTTAGACAAAGAGGTCAATTATTTAGAAAATGCTCTATCACACCCCAAATTACCCTTCACGGCTATATTGGGAGGAGCGAAGGTATCAGACAAAATTAAAGTCATGGATCGCATAGCGAAGATAGCAGACAACATTTGTATTGGGGGAGGAATGGCTGCCACTTTTTTAGCAGCATCAAATAAAGAAATCGGAAATTCATCAATAGAAGCCGATTTTATTAGCCAAGCTCAGACCCTGTTAAACGAAAATGATCCCACCAATGCGAAATTAATTTTGCCTATTGATGTGGTAGTGGTTAAAACCTTCCAAAAGGATTCCGATTTCCTTGCAAAATCGGCTGGTGATTTGGACTATGACGACATTATTGTCGATATAGGGCCAACAACCGCGGATTATTACTCATCTATTATTCAAAAAAGTAACACGATTCTTTGGAATGGACCCATGGGAGTATATGAATGGGAAAAAGCCAGCGCCGGTACGCATTCCGTTGCAAAGGCATTGGCAAATGGGAATATGTTATCGATAATTGGTGGAGGTTCAACGGTAGATGCTGTGAATTTTTTCGGTCTTCAAGCCCAGATGACGCATATATCTACCGGTGGGGGAGCATCTCTAGAACTGCTGGAAGGTAGGGAACTACCAGGAGTTGTTTCGCTGCGAGAGAAAACAAAGGGTTAAGGAATTATGATCGATTTCCAATATTTATCTAGTATCAGGAAACAAACTGCCTCAAAAATCGTCATGATAGTTGTCGATGGTCTAGGTGGAATGACAAATCCTTCAACCGGCCAATCTGAATTAGAGGCTGCTGTGTTGCCAAACCTAGACAGGTTGGCTGCTAGTAGTTCTTGTGGAGTAAGCACCCCGGTTCTTCCCGGTATAACGCCAGGCAGCGGTCCCGGGCACATGGCTTTGTTTGGATATAACCCTATTAAGTATCTCTTGGGTCGAGGAGTGCTGGAAGGGTTAGGAATAGGGGCCCCCATAGGAAAGGGAGACGTAGCGGCAAGAGGGAATTTTTGCCTTTTAGGTGATGATGGCAAAATTTTGGATAGACGTGCAGGCAGAATTACAACTGAAGAGTGCGTGGAACTAGTAGAGTTACTTAAGCAAATTGAGATTCCAGGATTCGGAATCGAAATATATCCCGTTATGGATTACAGGTTTGTTTTGGTTCTCAAGGGAGAAACCTCTTCTCCTAATGTTTCAGAAACCGATCCTCAAATTACAGGTATTGCACCTTTGGTCTCGAATCCAACCTCTGAGGGAGGTACTGGGACAGCCTTGGCAGTTAATCTTTTTACCCAAAGAAGTATGGAAATCCTCAGGGAACACAAAAAAAGTGCGAACGGCATCTTATTGCGCGGTTTCTCAAATATACCTGAATTGCCGCATTTCGGCTCATCATATGCTCTGAATCCTGCAGCAATAGCCGCCTATCCAATGTATAGAGGAGTTGCAGGCCTTTTGGGTATGGAGGTACTAAACTCGAAGCAAACTTTTGAGGACGAAATCAAGACCTTAGAAATGAATTTCTCTAAAGGTTACGATTATTTTTTCCTGCATTACAAACCTGCCGATAGTGCAGGGGAGGACGGAAACTTTAGCCAAAAAGTGGCTATGCTTGAGGAATTCGATAAAAAACTTGAACGGGTTGTCCAATTGGAACCTGACGTGATAGTCATATGTGGAGACCATTCAACGCCATCTTATTTCTCTTCTCACAGTTGGCATCCTGTACCCTTTTTGATCAACTCCAAGTTATCCCAAGGCAAGGTCGGAAGCCAGTTCACAGAAAACAGCTGTCGAGAAGGCACGATAGGGCGTATCCTGGCAGAAGAACTTATGCTACTGGTTCTATCCCATGCAGGAAAACTTAATAAATTCGGCCCATA
>DJMH01000014.1:0-6077 GCA_002435305.1 Dehalococcoidia bacterium UBA6495 | reverse complement strand
CTACATAATGCTCATCACTGATAATTTTGACACATCATTGGTATATTGATGGTATATCGGAGCCAATAAACACCCGCATTTACCTGATATCCATCTCGCAAAACACCAAAAATGGATTTTTTTCTATGATCACCGGATATAAATGCAAAAGCAGAGTTAAATTTCTTTAAGCTACCAGGCCTTTTTGTAAATAACCCCTCACTCAAATATCCTATCTAAAATCCCTGCTTTAAAGTATATAATGAATCCAAATTAAACTAAACTAAACAATAATTCCTGCCTAATTATTTGTTTTAGAAATACACACCAGGAAAACCCTTAGGCTACAAAACACGTAGTGTAGAAAGCGCTAAAAAGCAAAATAATGCCTTTTGGTAAGTTATTTAGTAGGATGTCTATAAAGTACCACATATGAGATTTAATGAGTATTGGATATAATAATATATGTATATATTAGCCAATTGGAAAAATTCTCTTTCTTTAGAGGATAGCAAAGGGTTAGCAGACGGTCTATATTCTCGTTTTATTCAACAATATCATAATATCAATATTGTTTTATTTCCAGATGATGTCTCAATTGCCACAGTTTCCTTAATATTTGATTCGGTTTCTATGGTTAGTGTAGGCGCCCAGGACGGCCCATTGGGGGCAAATACCACTCTTACCGGTTCTATATCCTTATCTAACTTAGGTAAATTTTGTGACTATGTCCTACTCGGGCATTCTGAAAGGCGAATCACACTTGGTGAGACAAATGAAATGATTGCCCGAAAAGCAACTCTAGCAATTGATGTTGGTGTAATTCCCGTCATCTGTGTAAACAAAGAAGATGGCACGGAAATTGATCCCCATTCTGGTCTCAAGGCTCAACTTGAATCGATACTCAACCGCATAGATAGTAGAAGCAAATTTGTGATCGCCTACGAACCAATTGACGCCATCGGTACCGGTATTTCTGCCGATCCTAAAGAAGTAAAAAAAATCGCTGGAATTATTCATGAAACGATTTTTTTATCTAGAAAAGTGAAAGGCTCACCGCACATACCAGTCCTGTATGGAGGTAGTATAAATGATAAAAACATAAAGTCATTCTTGTCACTAGAAGGAATTGATGGGGTTCTAATTGGTAGTGCTGGCCTCACAGCCGACAACTTCCTAAGGATTATAGAGAAGGCCTCAGATTCCCAATATTTAAAATGATAGTAATACTAGGGCCTACAGGTACAGGAAAAAGCGAGATAGGTATCAATCTCGCCCATAAAATCGACGGGGAGATTATCAACGCCGATAGTCGCCAAATATACAGAGGAATGACTATTGGCACTGCTAAGCCCAACTTAGAAAATACGAAATCTGTTCCCCATCATTTGTTCGATTGTAAGGACCCTGATGAAAATTTTAGTGTCTTTGAATTCAAGGGGTTGGTATCTGATGCCGCATGCGAGATACAGTCCCGAGGAAAAATTCCAATCCTCGTTGGAGGAACGGGTCAATATCTAATAGCCCTTTTGGAGAATTGGACTTTAGATGGCGGCCCTCCAAACCCCCAACTCAGAGAACATTTGTCTGATCGCTTATCTAGACTAGGTTTGGAGAATTTAGTAGAAGAACTAACCAATACTTCTCCAGATTTGGCCAACATCATCGATCTGCATAATCCAAGAAGGGTTATACGGGCCTTAGAAAAAATTCACAACACTGACAATTATGCCAAAATATCATTGCAAAACGGCCTTCACGACCTAGGAACCGTGCCTATATTCGGTATTCAGATGCCGAGAAATCGGCTATATCTGCAAGTTGATTCCAGGGCAGACGATATGATTAGAAATGGATGGATTCCAGAAACCCAAACATTACTAGACTCCGGTTACGGTACCGATCTTTCGGCTATGGGTGGTATTGGATATAAAGAAATATCCGAATACCTCCTTGGAAATTCAACCTGGGCATTTTGTATTTCGAAGATAAAATCACGTACCCACCGGCTTATACGCACGCAGAGTAACTGGTTCCGTAGAATTGACAGATCGGTCACCTGGTTTGATTCACACGAGTCAAACCCTGAGAAAATATCAGATCAAATATCACGTTTGATGACATAGATCACTTACTCAGGCCTGTGAAGTCCATTCAATGTTAGAATTCTTAGCACCAAATCCAACAACTAATTAGGTACAAGTTAGATATGAAATTCACCAAAATGCATGGAGCAGGAAATGACTATATCTTCGTCAACGGGTTCGAGTATGATCTTGACTGGAAACATATATCCCAAATTGTCAGCGACAGGCACAAAGGTATAGGGGCAGATGGTCTAATCGTCGCATCCCCACCATCTAACGATTCCGACCTAAAAATGCGTATGTTCAACGCTGACGGTTCCGAAGGAGAAATGTGTGGGAATGGAATACGATGTTTAGTTAGTTTTGCTAGAGATGAAGGTTTGGTAAGCTGCGATTTGCAGGTAGTCAAAGTTGAAACAATGGCTGGAAATTTAGACGTGTTCCCAATCTTAAAAAATAGTCAAATGATCGGTGCAAGGGTCAGTATGGGACCTCCTATTCTGATCCCACAAGAAGTTCCAGTCAGAATCGATTCCGATAATCCAACTATCGATTATTCTCTGCGTGTCGATGGATACGATTTATCTCTTGGTTTTGTCTCGATGGGAAACCCCCATGCTGTTGCTTTCATAGACGATGACGTGGATAGTTTTCCGTTGGCATTGATAGGCCCTCAAGTTGAAAATCACATTATTTTTCCTAACAAAATTAACTTTGAAATTGTAAATGTGCTGAGCCGGAAAGAGTTAAAGGTGAGGGTTTGGGAAAGAGGGTCTGGAATCACAATGGCCTGCGGTACGGGAGCCTGTGCTGTAGCTGTGGCAGCTCATATGAAAGGAATTATGTCGGGTGAAGTTAACCTGAAATTACCCGGTGGTGATTTAACAGTTCGTTGGGATGGGGTAGGGGAAGTGGAATTGGAAGGACCTATAGAGACAGTATATAAGGGATTTTTTCACTGAAAATTGTAGCATTGGAACCAACTGTAAGCTGAAATCAGGAGCTAAATGAAAATGAGATTCGCAAAGCGACTAGATACTGTACCACCATACCTTTTCGTAGAGATAAGCAGAAAAATTGCTGCGAAGAAAGCAGAGGGCATAAACGTAATTTCCTTTGGGATTGGTGATCCAGATCTGGAAACTCCTAGTAACGTGATAGCTGAACTTAGCAGAACGGCCCTGGATTCTCCCAATCATCGGTATCCAGAAACCGACGGATTACCAGAATTCCGCAAGGCAGTGTCAGGCTGGTATCAACAACGCTTTTCCATATCAGTGGACCCAGACAAAGAAGTCCTCCCGCTCATAGGGGCGAAGGAAGGTATAGGCCATGTTGCCTTATGTTTCGTCGACCCTGGTGACATTGCTTTGATCCCAGACCCAGGATATCCAGTTTATTCAGTGGGCACTTGGTTTGCGGGGGGAGAATGTCATTGGATGCCACTAAAGGAAGAAAACGGGTGGCTTCCTGACCTCGACGATATCCCGGAAGATGTAGCTAAAAACTCTAAGGTAATGTGGCTAAATTATCCCAACAACCCCACAGGGGCGATTGTAGATAAGGGGTATTTGGCTGATGTGGTTAGCTTTGGTAAACAATACAATGTTGCCATAATGCATGATGCCTGTTACACCGAAGTGGCATACGATGGTTATCGTCCAATCAGTTTTCTAGAAATCCCCGGTGCCATGGATATCGGCCTGGAATTCCATTCGCTATCCAAAAGTTACAACATGACAGGATGGAGGGTAGGGATGGCTGTAGGAAATTCAGAGATGATTGACGCGCTTATGGTGGTGAAATCTAATTTGGATTCAGGCATACCTAATGCGGTCCAATACATGGGTATAGAAGCACTGAAGACCTCCGACAAAGAAATTGAGGCTCGAAATGCCCTATATCAAAAGAGGCGAGACAGGGTTATCGATTCTTTAAATAAAATAGGATTAAATGTTGATCCCCCGAAAGCAAGTCTGTACGTTTGGGCAAAGATTCCAGCTGGATATACCTCGGCAGAATTTGCTGAATTACTCTTAGAGGAAAAAAACGTAGTAGTGACTGCCGGAAACGGCTACGGGCCTAGTGGAGAAGGCTACGTACGTCTTTCTCTCACAATTTCCGAAACAGACCTAAAGGAGGGTCTAAAAAGATTAGAAGGTTGGAAAATACCTCAAAAATAGCCATCAAGGGATTGGAGTAAAACTCATATATACCAAACTACATACTGTGGCAGCGCAACCCGAACGAGTGATGCTTGTCGGGGTTCATATCAAAGGATCTAGAACCAGGTGGAAGCCCAAAGATTCGATAGCTGAACTAAAGGAATTAGCCTCAGGTGCAGGGGCCGAAGTGGTGGATATAGTGAGCCAACAATTAACCAAGCCAACGCAAACCTATGTCGGTAAAGGAAAATTGGAATCGCTTTTAGAAATTGTTAAAGAGAAGAAAATAGATACCATCATCTGCGACGACGAACTAAAACCTACTCAGCAGCTCAATCTTGAGAGTGCACTCCCTGGTACCAAAGTCATAGATCGAACCGCCCTTATTTTAGATATTTTCGCCTCGAGGGCCCAAACCCATGAAGGAAGATTGCAAGTCGATTTGGCACAACATGAGTATCTTCTACCTAGATTAGCCGGCCAATGGACTCATTTGGAAAGGCTAGGCGGAGGTATAGGTACCAGAGGCCCTGGAGAATCGCAAATTGAAACAGACCGCCGCCTTGCTAGGAACCGCATTGATAAATTGAAAAAAGACATTGAAAAAGTCAGAGAACATAGACAAAGATATCGACAGAGAAGAAAACGTTCTGATTTGCCAATTGTCTCCCTCGTGGGTTACACCAATGCAGGAAAAAGCACTTTATTGAATACCTTAGCATCATCAGGAGTAATCGCCGAAAACAAACTTTTTTCCACGTTAGACCCTGTGACACGCAAAATCCCATTGAAAAACGGAAAAGAGATCCTTTTGACAGACACTGTAGGCTTTATACAAAAACTCCCGACAACCCTTGTTGCCGCTTTCAGAGCCACCTTAGAAGAGGCTGAAGAGGCCGACCTGCTGGTTCATGTTTCTGACATTTCCCACCCAAACCGGTACGAGCATTGCTACGCGGTCAATGAAGTCTTGGAAAATTTGGGTTTGACCGACAAACCTAAAATCGGAGCTTTGAATAAAATTGATCTCCTACCAAAAGAATATAAAGCTTATGGGGATCCTTCGCTCATCCAATTGATGGATCAGTTTGACCAAACTGTGTTTTGTTCAGCCGAAACAGGCTTTGGGATAGGGGAGCTTATCAACACAATTGAAAAGAGAATATCTCAATAGCAAGGTTATTCTGGTACATCTGGTATTGCGCACTATAAATGTTATGTAAAGTTAGGGGATTGAAATTTTCATTGATAGGCAGCCCTTTGCGGTTAAATGCATTAATAATCCCATCACTAAGCTGTTCACATCTTGGTATGTAATCAATTGACCTTGCTTCAAAGCAGATGCCGGGAAATATTTCTGGAACTCTATTGATTCAGAAACTAAGATAACGTTGCCAGGTGTAATTCCATTAGCCACGCCGACTGCAAATATTTCAGTAAATTGAATTTCCTCACTGAATCCAGAGGCATTTAGGACCAATACCGTAGCCACCGCCTTTTCAGGTTCATCCACATCATCATAAGGACCGATACTTTTAGTTGGTATACCGAGCGTTCGAAATTGGGAAATTACAGCTGAGGTAATATTTTTGGCCGTCTCCGTTGTATCAATAAAAAGTAAATACCCCTCTTTTCCGACCAGTGACGAAGGACGTTTCATCACAGAGTCAATTGGAACAGGTTTATTTTCAACTATGTTTTGTACGATCTTATCCGGTAGAGGTGTTGTAAGTATTCTTGGTCCATTTTCTTCTCTTCCTATATCCTTTACATACGAAAGATTTTCCGTAAATATACGAGTGAACTCATCGGTTTGCTCAATAGCGATACCCAAATCTCTTACCAA
>DJMH01000019.1 GCA_002435305.1 Dehalococcoidia bacterium UBA6495 | reverse complement strand
GTGACCCCGGAGTCAGCTGGTGGTGGCCCATTATCTGCTATTAGAGATGGAGACATGATTGAGTTAGACGTTCCTAACAGGAAACTAAATTTACTGGTAACGGATGAGGAGTTGACTGAAAGGCTAAATGCTCACAAAAATAGGGCGCCCGACTTTAAACGCGGTTATAAATGGCTTCATGCCCAGCATATATTGCAGGCAGATAAAGGGTGTGATTTCGATTTTCTCAGAGCTGAATCACTGCAAAGCGACTAGATAGATACTTATTTTGGATGGTTTTTGCTGTGCTTTAATGCGGCGGGAAATAGTTGCAGAATCTACAGTGTCTACATCTGTGAAGGAGAAGAAAAGCTATGGGGATGAAAGAAAATTTTAGGGATAAATCTAGAGATGAATTAACTTGGAATCTTACCAATTTGGCCGGCGTCAAGGCACAAATGAGTGAGCGTGAACGGCCGGAAGAAAAAGTGGAAAATTCTTGGTATCAAAGGTCATTGGGAGTTATAGACATTACAGACGGGCCAATAAAATGGATAAGCATTTTGAAGAGAGACCGAAGCAAAGATAGTCCACCAAAATGGTGGGTTGTGATGGGGATTCCATTTGAAGGCGATGGCACTACCGGCCAAAAAATTTCAATAAAGACGGATAGAAGAAAAGCTTTTCCTTTATTCGGCAAGGTAGTTGACGTCACTTGGAAGGGCGATGACGGTGTCAGCGGTCTTATAAACACACTATCTCAGGACACCGCTACCAAGGAATTGTCAAAAAAGATCGGTAATCTGGAAATTAAAAGCCAGTCAGAGGGATTCCAGGGTTGGACATTAACTTCAGACAAAAAATTCGCTCCAACTAGCCAAGACTGGGAAGTTATACAAGATATAGCTAATTATATTCTTTCAGCACCTAGGGCTTTCTAAAATACATTCGACTATTTCGGTAGATTATTCTTGGTGTATTTGAACTTTAATGGAACCTGTAGTTTTGTCATATGCACATTCAAAACCCTCCTGAATATCTTCAAGGGAGTATTTATGTGTGACGATTTCGCTCAGTTTATTTTCTTTTTGGGAAAGTAGTTCAATTGCCATCTCGTAATCGTGGTAGCCGTTTAAGATTCCATAGCACGATGAGAAGATAAAAGATTGCTCTTTTAATAGTGGCTGCAGCCAGTCAAATTGTAATGGGGTTCTGAATCCACCAAGGATCACTATTCGACCCTGCATCCGCGTCGAGTCGACTGATTGAAGTAAAGTGGCGTTGCTTTTTCCACCCACCGTTTCTACTGTAAGGTCAGCCCCTCTTCCATCAGTATTTTCTAGTATCAAATCTTCGAAATTTCCATCAGAAGGGTCACAAGCGTAGTCAGCCCCCAAAGATAATGCCATGTTAGCTTGTTGTTCATGCCGAGCTGTAACGAAAATTTTTCCAGCACCCAGAGCCCTTGCCGCTACAACCGCTGTTAGCCCGATTGTTCCTGAACCTAAGATTGCTACACTTTCCCCTCCTGTCATGAGTCCGCGTCTGATCCCGTGGACAGATACAGCCAAAGGTTCAACGAGTGCCCCTTCTTCCCAAGTCATAGAATCCCCGATCTCATAACAGCCTATTGTTTTGCGATTTATAAATTCTGCAAATCCACCACCTTCAGCTACGGCCATATTCTGGCACTGCCTGTACTGCCCCATTCTGCAGTACCAACACTTTGAACAGGCCCTTCCCTGCCCTATAGTTTCTATAGCCACTCTTTGACCGATCAGGCTTTTGTCGGAACCAGGGCCAACTTCTACAACAAGGCCGGTTACTTCATGTCCGGCCGGGAGCTCGTCGGCTTGTTCCTTATCATTGTTCATAAGTAAATCTGAACCGCATATTCCGGTGGCTTTTACCTGGATTATGGCGTCTCCATCTCCTGCAATCGGGTCGGGATGCTCTTTTACTTCCATATATCCATTGCCATCGTAAAATGCTGCTTTCATACATACTCCCTATCAGGTTCAAACTACTTTACTGGTTAAGCGACAATTTTAATAATCTCATGCCCAAAGTGAATTCACCCAAAATAATTACAAACGTTCAATATACTCAAGTTCTTCATGTAACTCTTCTTTGGTGTAAAAATGCTCTAAGAGAATGGTCGCTTCTAAAGCTTTGACCCGCCGATGAAAGTCTGTAGGTATTGAACCCTTGCCCACAGACAGATGGGAATCATTTCTCCCTCTAACGTCATAGAGATAATTGTCACTCCAATGTACATGGGTAATGAGGTCCGGACGATTGAGAAAAGCCTCAATCTTTCCCGCACGCTCCTCTTCTGGAAATCTGTGTCCATAGGTCGACACATGGCTGGTATCGAGACAAAGTTGCACATTGTCTCTATCAACATCCAGGCACATCTCAATCCATTCCTCCGGATTCATTCCAAAGGCCTCATTGGAATTATCCCAGTTAACCTGAGCGAAATCAGTATCATCCGAAATATTGTTGAGCGCCCAATAGCAATTCAAATTCTCCAAAACAATTTCAATTCCTGAGGTTCGCGCGTAGTCTGAAAGAGTCCTTATCGATTCAATGTGTGTCTCATAATCCCCTTTTTGGCCACGTGGCTGCGTCTCAGAAACCCAGTTCTTAAGACCAAAATGCATGTTAATTTGTCCAATATTTGGAAACATTGCACAGCGATCAATATAATCTTTAAAAACCAAAATACACTCGTTTCTAAAGTCACTATCCGTTGCTGCAATATTCAATCGTTCTTCACCTATGGTAGTTGGAGCGTGAGCACTATAAAGAACATCGGCATATTCTCGAAAATCATTGACATTGTCTCGAAGTGAAGTCTCAGCCCTAAGTTCAAATAGATTTATAGTCTTTAAGCCTGCCTTAACTGGAACAGCAAGCGGATATTTCAATCGGGGCATAATTTTCTCCATTCGTTTAACTTTGACTTGGGACCATTACTGGTCCGGATATTACTTGGGCCTTACCGGGAACCAAATCCCCTAAATGTTTAGATATCCACTCCTGGGCCAAATTATTCGATTTAATACTCGTTTCTTCGTCCTCAAATATACTTACAGCGGTGACCAGTCCATCACCGGAGTCGACAACATAATAGGCTATGTATCCCGGCTCCTCACTAATGATGGGCATGAACCCGTCATCAATTGTTTTCAT
>DJMH01000023.1 GCA_002435305.1 Dehalococcoidia bacterium UBA6495 | reverse complement strand
ACATTGTACGTTCTCCCATACCAGGGATAACCAGAACCTCCTCCGAGAGACTGCCAATACCACAAATATCGGTACACGTCTGTGGAATACGAAACCCCAAATCCGACTCCAAATTCTGTATTAGTGATGCCATACCAACCCTGGGGCATATCAGTAATATATGACTGGTCATATGATTTGAAATCTTTGTTAGGCACAATGCTTAAATCGTGAGTGTCTCCATTCTTGAGTTGAGTATAAGGCCAAACAGACTCATGAGCTGTTTTAAGACGATTATTATCATGAAAGACAACAGGGTGATTTTTAACGGTCCCCCCAGGCAGATCTATGACGCATTGGTCGCTCAAGAAGGGAGCGCCAAGAGCGATATGTTCACCCCATACACAAGGAACAGGCTCTTCACCTTCATTTACAAGACGTTGCTCGACTTTCAATCGTGCCGATCCAGTTTCCAGCGTTAGTGTCTTCTCGAAAAAGAACGGGGTCCTATGCGCCCGGACAGAGAATTTTACGCTGACGCGGTGGACGTCATCCTCCAAAATTAAGCAATCCCATGGAATTGTGTTAACTTCTCCGTGCAAACCCATATCCACTCCTCCATATTCTGATGGAAACCCGCCACCAGGTAACACAGTTTGCCAACCTCCTTCATAGGTATCCATCCAAATACCAACTCCATCCCCAGTAGTAGGTATAAAGGTTGAAGGGTTAGTCACTCCCCAAGGTGACCTCCATAAGAAATCAATATCAGAAGGTTTGTGAACGAATTGATATATATCAGCACCTTTATCAGCTAGAATAACGATGCGCAGAACTTCATTTTCCATGATGACGGTCTTCAATCCCCGAAACATCCAATCATCTGATACTCTGCAACCGTGGTTCCTCTCATCCTGATATCTCATACCACTTGAACTCCTATCGACACCCTTGCAATTATTCTACCCATAATAACCATACCAATCATGCATCACGGCAGTTACTGGTTTTGTCTTGCCGCTTCAAAATGATGATTAATTTAAGCGATACCATCAATTATTATGTAGCTAGTTGTGGTATTTTTGGTGCGAGCAATACCAATCTATTCACTGCAAGAAAATAACTAAGTTTTCATTTTCCTATTGGTGTACTTTCTTCCTATTTCTGCAGCCTCCTGACTTTGCCCAGCTATCACGCGGGCACCGGAATCTATTACTTCAATTATGTTCTGTGGAGTCCCTGCTTCCAAAAACTTGACCCCATTTTTCTCACATTCTTTCTTAACTCTTAAAGAGGCATCCTTTATTCTTTGATCAGGGGGTGCACCGGGAATTCTTTTTATTTTCATAGACATAGACATGTCGCCAGGTCCCATTTCAGCAAATCCAATCCCAGGAACGCTTAGTATTTGCTCACAATTGTTTAATCCAGCCAGAGTTTCTATTTTCAGGCCCAACAGAAGTTCGCCTTCTGGATTCAATGGCCAAGGATCAGCCTTTGCTCTATAGTCGTTATCATCTTCAAGACCCCACTTTTGTTTTGCCTTAAATTCTGAACCTACTCCCCTTGTCCCGTCTTTAAGACCGTATCCGACACCTATTTCATTAAGTTTATATCTACAAGATTCCACAAAAGCAGCAACTGCTTCTGCCGATGTTGCCTCACACAACAATATTCCATGGACACCTCTGGCTAAAATTTGCCTGATTTGCCACGCGTTATACCTAATTATTTCCGCGTTCTCTCCTTGTACAGGAAGTTCAACAATTACCGTCGGGGTGATATGTCCTGATGGTGTAGGGCCGCCATCAACTAACCCATCCATGTAGGCCTCTAAACCACCCATATCGAAAGGGCCATGTTCCATACCTATATTTATATAATCAGCCCATATCGCAGAGTCTTTTTTACCTTGTTCATAAGTCAGAAAATCCCTGGAGAAGGAGTGCAACCCTGTATAGTAAATTGGCTGATCATCTTCTAATAATTCAATGGCTCTGTTAATTCTCTGGATCATATATAAGTCTCCTAATTCACTTCTTTTGGAAACCTATAGACTATCTCTTTTTATGTCAACTTCACTTTTAGAGGGCCTTCTTGAGACAAAGTAGTACCACGAGCGAAAAAACAAATTTAGATTTCATACGCCAAATAGCTGTCTTGGGAATTTTTGTAATGAATTCCATATGGGCTTACCTAAATCAGCATATTAGAATCATTCATCAGCAGAGTCTAGCAGTGCCCGGGATTAGATATTAGTCGTATTTTTAGAGTTATCCATTGCTCAGAAATTTATGGCATTATTTTCCAATCCGAGGTAGGGCTAAAACCTCCTGCCTCATTAACCGATTAAAAACTTTAAGGCATCGGACAAATACAGTGCTGATAAGTATATAGTTACAAACCTATTAAGTAAGGAGTATCAGATGGCTACCTATCATGTTACCCACGTCCATTCTTTCGAGAATTGTTTTTCTGGGGATTCTGAATCCATGGATTTATGGAAACAGATACCTTCTCTGGCAAAAAAAAATAATGTGACGATCAGCTTCTTTAAAGTGAATCCGACGGAACATACATTTTTTTTATTAATGGAAGCTGAGGATTATTCTCAAATTGAGAGCACTATTGGCCAGTGTAAGAAATTAGGCGACTTTAACGTCACCCCTGTGATTGAGCAAACATTTTATTCCTGATAGATCGCTAGGAACACATCCTTCTCGATGATGCGGGAGGATAAAATTTCAAGAATCATGTGAAATACTATTTTGGAGTCAATTATGTGTGGTCGATTTTCTGTTTATATTGACGATGTGGAATTAAAAAATAGATTCCCAAATCATGATGTCGCCCCGTTTCAAGGAGTAAAAGTTACAAATTTTGCTCCAACTATGGAAATGCCTGTAATTATTGAAAATCAGGTGGTGAATATGAGGTGGGGTTTGATTCCAGCATGGTCTCAAAATAAATCGTTCGCTAATAAACTAATCAATGCAAGAGGTGAAACCCTTCTTACAAAACCTTCTTTTAAAAATTTAGTTGATACTCAAAGATGTGTTGTCCCCTCCAATGGTTTCTACGAATGGGATACAGCGAGCAAATTGCCTTATTTTGTACAAACTGCAGATGGCTCATTAATGAATTTTTGTGGCTTGCATACCTTATGGATGGATGAAAATAGACGACCGGTGAACACCTTTACCATTATCACCACAAAATCCAACCAAATCATGTCTGAGATACACCACAGAATGCCGGTCATATTGGAGCTAGGAAGCGAGTATAAATGGCTGAATCGAGCTAACAATTTTGCTGCAGTACAAAATTTGATTAAACCCATCGATGATTCTTCAATATCAATCACACCGATAGACAAAGTAAGCTAACTCACAACTGAACCATCAAACAATCTCCACTTTAGTGGGTCACCTTAAATCAATTTGTTTGACAAAAGTCAGAAAGATTGGCCGATACACCTGATCTTACTTCTTGGAATTCTTACATGTCCACATACAGAATCGGACAAGCCAGAATCAGCAGCCCGGCGATAGCATTGGAGTGTGTATAATCCATCTCAAATCACTAACCGATGTGGTTGCGCAAAGCAACCTCTGACTGAATAAATATAGCTTAAACACTCATGTGATAATTTTAAACATAATCTTCAATTCATTTAAATCTCAATCCGAAACTGGAGACTGATCCATGGCAAATATGAATCCAAACAAATCAGTTATCATAGATTGCGACCCTGGAATAGATGACGCTGCTGCACTGTTTATGGCCTTGGCTAGCGATAAGTTAGATGTGGTTGCGCTAACGACTGTCTTTGGAAACGTTGGTCTAGATCAAACCACCATCAATGCTTTAAAGATATTGGAGGTTTCAGGAAATGAGAAAATTCCAGTCTACAAGGGGGCCGGCCGGACCTTCGATTTCAAAAACCCCGTAGACGCGAGGCATATTCACGGAAACGACGGATTAGGCGACGCCTCCATACCCGAACCTTCAATTACGCACAAAGCAAAACATGCTGTTAACGCCACCATCGACATCGCAAATGAATATGACGGGAAAATTACATATATTGCCCTCGGAAGGCTTACAAATCTCGCCCTTGCTTTAAGTTTGGACCCAGCCTTAGTCGACCTTATCTCTGAAGTCGTCGTCATGGGAGGCGCGATACATCAGCCGGGAAATGCAACGCCGGTTGCAAGTGCCAATTTGTACGGAGATGTAATGGCAGCCGCTGTTGTCTATGCCTCTGGATTAAACATTGCTCAAATTGGACTAGATGTATGCAATAAGGTCGAAATATCCGTGCTAGAGCAAGAAAAGATATGGAACCTTGGATCCCCAGTCTCTAATTTCCTAAAGAAAATCACACCTTTTATTCAATCTGCTTATGGAAAAATTGGGCAGGCCAAAGAAGAAGCCGTAAGATACAACGATATGCCAGCCGTTGGCTACGCGATTGATGACAGCTTGTTTACATGTGAGAGATTAAAGATAGTTATAGAGACCGAGGGTAAATACACAAGGGGTCAAACAGTAGACGGCAGCCGAAGAAATTTTATAGATGATGCTAATTCAGTCAATGTTGCCCTGGAAGTGGATGACGTCAATCTCAAGAAACTATGGTTTAAAACCATATCAACTTATTGAGAAATTTCCTTTTACCCGAAGTTCGCGAGAAAAGGAGTCGGGGCGAATTTTGAAAAAATAATCATGAATGCTGAAAAGGCGATACCTACAGCAAGTTGCCATCGGGACCCGATAAGCTGAATTCTATCCATGAGCCCCAAAGCTACAGCCAAACACATACCACATATTAATCCACTAATAACTCCAAAAATACCGTGTGTGAAAGCATTTGTCGGAGCTAGGACAATAGCGTCAAGAAAGAAATAGAAAGCCTTATTTAATTCAATCACCCCAATAGACACATTCATAACAAACATTCCCATCGGAAGCAGGAGTCCGGTCATAAACGGAACAAAAATACCATACAAAAGTCCTATAAATATCCATATGAAAATATTTCTGTTCAGGTAGTCTTCTCCTATAATTACTTTGACCAGAACATATGTTAATAAGGCCCCCGCAAGAAAGGCTGGTATCCCGAGACATGTGGATGGAAGCCAACTCATGTGTATGGGATCTTCCCATCTGACTTTCTTCTGAACAATGTCTGAAATGAAGAACCTAGCAAAGCTGGAAGCCCCCCCGCATAGTACAGCGATGGCTATAAAATTCCCTACACTAGAAAGGTTGGTTATTCGACTGAAATAGATATTTGATTTAAGCATTGATGTTCGGGTAAATTGTCAGTTTAACTGGCTCATTCAGCAAGAACTCCCTCAAGAATCAATTCTTCAGCACGATGGCAACTTACATAATGTCCATCCGTAATTTCCTGCAGAACAGGCGTCTCTAATTTGCATTGTTCGGTCGCATAAGAACAACGGGGATGGAAATAACATCCGCTAGGAGGATCTGCAGGGTTTGCAACCTCGCCTTGTAAAATTATTCTCTCTGATTTTGCTCTAGGATCTGGTTCTGGCACAGCCGAAAGTAGTGCTGCTGTGTACGGATGTTTGGGCGTGGAGAAAAGCTCGTCCGTGGGAGCCATTTCAACTAGTTTCCCAACATACATCACTGCCACCCTGTCACTTATATGTTTAACGACACTCAAATCGTGAGCCACAAACAGATATGTTAAGCCTAGTTCTCCCTGGAGGTCGGCGAGAAGATTCAAAACCTGTGCCTGCACAGAAACGTCAAGCGCCGATACTGGTTCGTCTGCAACGACCAATTTTGGATTTAGTGCCAATGCTCTTGCTATACCGATCCTTTGCCTCTGACCTCCACTAAATGCGTGAGGGAACCTTCGCATATATTCCGGCCGTAGCCCCACCATTTCTAAAAGCTCAGCGACTCGTTCTTCACGATCGTGTTTTGACCCTATATTATTAAGTAGCAATGGCTCGCCAATTGTGTCCAGTAATGTCATCCTGGGATTCAACGACGAAAAGGGATCCTGGAAGATCATTTGAATGTCGCTTCTTATTTTCTTTAACTCAGCTCCCTTTAACATTGCTATGTCAACCACTTCGTCCTCTCGGGTCCTAAATAGGATTTCTCCGTTTGTCGGATCGACCGCCCTTAAAATACAGCGCGCAGTCGTTGTTTTTCCACATCCGCTTTCACCAACCAAACCTAGCGTCTCTCCGTCATTAATGTGAAAGTTAACACCATCAACAGCTAGAATTCGTCCGACCTCTCTTTTTAGAAAACCTTGCTTTATCGGGAAGTGTTTCTCAAGATCGGAGACCTCTAATAGTCGTTCTTCCGGTAACCTGGATTCAGTAGTTGTCATCTCTTAATCTCCCTCATCGTAAAGAAAACAGCTCACCTGATGGACAGGTCTGACTTCCTGTAGAGCTGGAATTGAAGCATCACACCGACCCGGCATAAAGAAATCGCATCGAGGTCCAAAGGCACATCCTGGGGGTCTATCATAGGGATGTGGAACAGTTCCGCTAATGGAAGCCAGTCTTTCCGACGAATTTGATCTTATTTTAGGGATAGATTTCAGCAGTGCCTTGGTATATGGATGTTGAGGATTGTGAAAAATATCGTCCACCGGAGCGCTCTCAACTACCTCCCCCAAATACATGACTGCCACGTGATCCGCCATTTCGGCGATGACACCGAGATCATGCGTAATCAAAACAATGGCCATTCCGTTGTCAGTCTGTAACTCAGACATAAGTTCAAGCAATTGAGCCTGGTTGGTGACATCCAAAGCCGTGGTCGGTTCATCGGCGATCAATATTGTAGGGTTAGAAACTAAAGTCATCGCTATCATGGCCCTTTGCCTAAGCCCACCACTTAATTGAAATGAATAGTCGCTGAGGCGCCTTTCAGCTAGTGGTATCCCTACTGCATCTAGAGCATGTATGGCAATCTCTCTCGCACCTTCCTTGCTTATGTCCTGGTGCAATCTTATGGCCTCAATAATTTGGTTCCCTATTGTATGCACCGGACTAAAGGAGGTCATGGGTTCCTGAAACACGTAGGCGATCTCACCACCCCTGATCGACTTTATTTCGGCACTGTTAGAGTCCATAGATGCGATGTCGACGACTTTCTCGCTGCTTTCACCTCGATTTCTACGAAATAAAATCTCTCCACCCACAATTTCGCCTGGTTTGTCTAATATTCTCATAATAGACCTTGCAGCCACACTCTTACCACAACCACTCTCTCCGACAATTCCAAGAGTTTTGCCCGGCATTACCTCGAAGCTGGCGCCATTCACGGCAACAACAGTCCCTTCATCGAGCGGAAAATGCGTTTCCAGGTTTTTGACCTCTAATATGGGTTGGTCTCTGCTCGTCATTGCTTCACGTTCCTTATCCGTATGGGTCGGCTGCGTCTCTTAAGCCATCACCAAGAAAATTGAACGCCAAGACCGCTACAATAACAAATGCAGCCGGAATTAGTTGCCACGGAGTTAGCGCTATCGTCTGTACATTTTGTGCGGCCTGCAGCATTACTCCCCAGCTGATGGCTGGCGGGCGCAATCCCAAACCCAGAAAACTGAGTGATGTCTCGCTGATTATTATAAAAGGAATCATCAAGGTAGAAGAAGCTATTATATGGCTCATAAAAGAGGGAACCATATGTCTAAATATGATCCTTACTTTACTGGCACCAAGTAATGCCGCAGCTGTGACAAAATCCTCATCTCGAAGCGACAGAAATCTACCTCTTACCTCACGAGCAAGCCTGGTCCATTCAAACATTGCTATGATTATCGTGATTGCAAAATATACACGGATTATTGACCAATCCTGGGGTACTGAAGCCGCAATAGCCATCCACAGAGGTATAGTTGGTATGGATCTTAAAATCTCTATTATTCTTTGTATTACGAGATCAATTAACCCTCCGTAATATCCCGATACCCCGCCAAGGAGTACACCTAGAAATAGACTGAGGGAAACACTTAATAAACCTATAGTCATAGATATCCTGGTCGCCAACATTAGTCTCGACCATACGTCTCTACCTTGAACATCCGTTCCAAGCAAATATATAGTTTCCTCAGCCTTCAAGGGAGGATTGACACCTAATAGGTGACGATCTGATGGTAAGACACCAAGAATCTTGTACTTGTACCCTTTTGCAAAGAGTCTGA
>DJMH01000104.1 GCA_002435305.1 Dehalococcoidia bacterium UBA6495 | reverse complement strand
TCTAAGGCTATCCTCACCTATGTTTGGAATATCTCGGGTGATTTCTTCTGGGCCTAGTTTTGTGTCTCTCGCTTCAACTTCATGTTTTTCGATATGTACCGATGTGAATTTATCTTCTTTTATCAACCTATTACTGAGAATAATTGCATCTTCAAAGTTGTAACCTTCCCAAGTCATAAAAGCCACGAGAACATTTTGTCCCAATGCCAACTCTCCGTTGTCTGTGGATGATCCATCAGCGAGGACATCACCTATTCGCACTGTTGTACCTTTATCAACAATTGGTCTTTGGTTGATGCAGGTACCCTGGTTACTTCGGTGAAATTTTATGAGTGGATGAATGAAATTTTTGTCATTTGCATCCGTTACAACTATCTTGTCTCCTGTGACACTGGTAATCACCCCATCAGTTTTAGACATCAGCACCTGCCCGCTATCCCTTGCCACTCTCATCTCCATACCAGTCCCTACAAGAGGCTTCTCTGGTTTCAATAGTGGTACAGCCTGCCTTTGCATATTAGAACCCATGAGAGCACGGTTGGCATCGTCATGTTCCAAGAATGGGATTAGAGACGTAGATACGCTTACTAACTGCAGTGGAGATACATCCATGAATCGGACCGAGTCAGTTTGCTCCATGCCAACTTCTTCCCCTCGCCTCGTCTCGACCCTATCGTTAATAAATTCGCCTGCCTCATTGATAGCTGAATTTGCCTGGGCGATGTAATAATCTTCCTCGTCATCAGCAGCTAAATGAACTATATCTTCGATATCGTTTGAAACGTAGGGCTTAACCTCGATGATTTTATTCTTTTGTGCCGAAATTCTTCCTGCTGTCCTAACAGATATCTGTGTTCCCGCCTTGATTATAGTTCTACCGTCCTCCGCCTTTATATCCTCAGTTGGAGTATGGCCTATTAGTTCATGGGGATCGCCATTATCGACTTTCGTGAGTATTTTTCTATACGGTGTTTCGATAAAACCAAACTCGTTGGTTCTGGCATATGTGGCCAGTGAAACTAAAAGTCCAATGTTAGGTCCTTCTGGGGTTTCAATAGGACAGATCCTTCCATAATGAGAATGGTGTACATCCCTGACGTCAAAACCAGCTCTTTCTCTGGATAATCCACCAGGGCCTAATGCCGACAAACGTCTTTTGTGGGTCAGCTCAGCCAGGGGATTTGCCTGGTCCATGAATTGTGACAATTGAGATCCCCCAAAGAATTCTCTAATTGCTGCGACTACTGGCCGTACATTAATCAGAGCGGCCGGAGTAGTACTCTCCGGATCAGGCTGTATAGTCATTCTTTCTTTGATTACCCGTTCCATTCGCAGTAATCCTACTCGTACCTGATTTTGAATTAATTCACCTACCGCCCGGACCCTTCTGTTACCTAAATGGTCAATGTCATTTGCGCGACGTTCCGAGTTGTTAACTTGTATGAGACGTTTTAATAGGTTGACAATGTCCTCTTTTGCAAGAATACGATCTTCCAAATTACCATCTCTATGTGCGTTTTCAGCTCCCTTTAGGTTCCGGTCCAATTTGTACCGACCAACTTTACCTAAATCGTAACGTCTACTGTCGAAAAAGAGTGAATTAATTAAAGATTTTGCATTTTCTGGATTAGGAGGTTCGCCTGGCCTCAAGCGCCTGTAAAATTCCACAAGTGCTTCCTCTCGGTTTGTAACACTCGCATCTTTATCAATCGTGGTCTGCATAAATGGATGATCTGGGTTGTTGTCCACATCTTTGAATATTTCTAGGATTTCTTCATTGGTTTCATATCCCAATGATCTGAGGAAAGTTGTGACGGGGGTTTTCCTTTTCCTGTCGATTTTTACGTATATGACGTCCCTATTGCTGGTTTCGAATTCGATCCATGCTCCTCGATACGGGATCATTTTTGCAGATGCAAGAGGACGCCCAGTTGCTGCGTCCCTATCGGCAGTAAAATATACCCCAGGTGACCGCACTAGTTGGCTCACTACGATTCTTTCGGCCCCGTTTATGATGAAGGTTCCGCCCCTGGTCATGATAGGAATATTTCCCACATATAGGCGCTGCTCTTTGATTTCACCCATGCCTGGTCCGGCTGCGTTGATTTGAAGGCTTACCGTCACATACAAGGCAGCTTCAAATGTTTTTTCCTGGGTTCGGCAATACTCTTCAGAGAGCTTTGGGTCTTCAAACTCAAAATCTACGAATCTTAGAGAAAAACGTGGATTCTGGCCTTGGTTATCCTCTATTGGGGATATTTCTTCAAAAAGCTCACTCAAGCCGGTCGTGGTAAACCATTTGAATGATTCCATTTGAACGTCAATCAGGTCAGGGACGTCCAAATTCGTCTTAATTTTGGAGAAAGATTTCGTTTTTGGGAAAACAACACGGTTATCCTGCAATGCAGAAGAGGTCATTAGACTTACACTCCTTGAGGGAAAGAAAATTTCCAGTTATTACGGGAGAAAGCACTCTTCTAAGACAGAAGAGCGGTAATTTAAAATCGCCAAGATAGGTGGATTTGTTAAAGCGTTTGTGCAACGTAGCGCATGTGTAATCATACAGTCTACCATTCTAGCTACGACATGCCACAGTTGTCAATACTAAAAAGTGTGGATAGCAGCTAGTATAATTTTTAAAGTTCGAGCTCATTAAAGGTGCACAAAATAAATTGTCAAATCGAAATCAGAACAGGGGCATTTTGCATGCTGATTTCGATGCTTTTTATGCTGCTGTGGAACAGCGAGATTTTCCGGAGTTACGAAATAGACCAATAGTGGTTGGAGGAAGTCCGAGTAGAAGAGGGGTTGTCGCATCCGCTTCTTATGAATCCAGAAAATTCGGGATTAAGTCCGCCATGCCGATGAGCACCGCTTTGAAAAAATGCCCCGAAACTGTGGTCGTATCACCAAGATTTGTAGTGTACCGAGAAGTTTCTAGGCAGGTAATGGAAGTATTTAGAGATATTACTCCTTTAGTTGAACCACTATCTTTGGACGAAGCATACTTGGATGTAACCCATTTAATCGCCAATAATATCAGCCCACCTCAAATTGCAAGGAATTTAAAACAGAAAGTTTGGTCAAAATTAGGGCTGACTATTTCTGTTGGGGTTGCTAGTTCCAAATCGGTGGCCAAGATCGCTTCCAGCATCAATAAACCTGATGGACTCACCATAGTAAGACCTGGAGGCGAGATACCCTTTTTGTACCCGTTGCCCGTTGAGGTTTTATGGGGAATTGGTCCGAAAACTTCAGCTAAATTGCATCTGCTATCAATAGATACTGTACAAGATTTGGCCTCGCAACCCATGGAAATACTTTCTGGCATTTTCGGAAGTAACGCTACTCACATCAAAGAAATTTCTAATGGGATTGATACTACAGCGGTGATAACTCAACGGGAACGTAAATCAATTAGTTCTGAGACTACTTTGTTAGTGGACACTTCAGATGCGGAAGATCTTAACGAGATAGTCATGAGGTTAAGTGGTGATGTTGCCGAATCACTACTGAAGAAGAATATGAGAGGCCGGACCGTAAAGTTAAAACTCAAAAGATCGGATTTCACTGTTGTGACCAGGCAGAAAACGATTTCGGAAAAGGTGCAAATTTCATCTGAAATAGCAGAACCTGCCCTGGAGCTTTTGAATTTGGAGTTAGAAAATTCGCATGAGAAATACCGCTTAATCGGAGTTGGTGTGTCAGGATTTGCAACCTCTGAAAATCTTCAAGATGAGATGCAACTGAGGTTCGAAGGTCTTTAAAAATTATTTATTATCTATTTGAACTGCCTCTATTGGATCAAAGGGCTTGAAGCCAAAAACGTGTGAGTAAAAGTAAAATTCGGCTTCTAACGCACGCTGGATATTTTCTGACTTCCTGAATCCATGCTGCTCCCCCTCGAATTCTAGGTAGGACACGGGTATACCTTTTGCTTTCAGCGATGCATACATTTTTTGAGATTGATTAGGAAGTACGATTTTATCCTCCAGTCCCTGAAACAAAATTACAGGGCAAGACAAGTTTTCTGTGTGGTTAATAGGGGAACGATCGAGGTATTTTTGCCTTTCTTCAGGGTATTTTCCAACCATTGAATCAAGATATCTTGATTCAAACTTATGTGTCTCTTCAGCTAAGGCAGTAAGATCACTAACACCATAGTAACTTGCCCCTGCTGCAAAGAAATCTGTGAATGCCAGACAAGCTAATGTTGTAAATCCTCCTGCACTTCCACCCCGTATAGCGATTTTTTTGGGGTCGACTAAGCCTTTTGAAACAAGATGAATGCCGCCATTAACACAATCATCTACATCACTTATTCCCCAGTTACCGTTCAGAGCCTTTCTGTATTTGGTGCCATATCCAGTGCTTCCCCTGTAATTGACGTCTAAAATCGCAAATCCTCGACTTGTCCAGTATTGAATACCTAAATTAAGGGTATTTGAGGTCGATCCAGTCGGTCCTCCGTGACTGAGTATTATGAGTGGAGGTTTGGCTGATTCAGGAGCTTTATAATTCACATTCACGGGGGAATAATAGAAGGCGTGGCATTCTTGGTTATTGGTCGTTGAATATTTAACGGGTAGTGGTTTTGAAAAATGAATCGCTTCTATGTCGTTTTTCGTTGATACTTGTACTACTCTGAGTTTTATGCTGGCTTTGGTCTCATACGTAAATAAGGAATATGAATGGTCAGGCGAACCAGCAACGAACAGTGCTTTGCCGTTACAGGCCTTCAGACCGGTTCTATGTATCTCAGTGATATCAATATCGACATCTATATCAACAAAGTCACAGGAAATTGGATCCAATAAGGCAACTTTCCAAAACCCCAGTCTACTGTAGGCGCATATTATTTGGTCATTGGTTATGAAATCATAAAATCTGACACCCAGCCCCCACTGTGCTTGAGTGAATTCAGCGTTTATAGGGGTCAGATTATGGGATTTCTTGCCCTCATATTTACATATGTTCCACCAACCGGAAAGGTCTGATATGTAATGCAAAATACCATTTGGAGACCATAGTGGTTGGCAAACAGATTCCCCGTCCCCTGCGATCTTCTGAGGATTGTAAAGTTCTGAATGCTTCAAATCAGCCACATAAAGCTCAGTGGCATCCCAAGGCATGTTGGGATGGTTCCATTGAACCCAAGCAAGCGTCCGTCCGTCAGGACTTATCACTGGAGAAGCATAGAAATCAGCGCCAGAGGCCAGAATCGTTACCTCTCCATCATTTTGTATATCAACTGAGACTATGCAATTAACAGGTTCATCTTTGTTATCATGGTTTTCGCCGACGTAAATAATTTGTTGTCTTTCCGCATCCATTGTCCCATCAGCGAATCTTAGAAGCGGTTCATTTGTAATTTGAGTGAGATTACCACCAGTCAGGTTAGTTTTATATATTTGCTGGTTCGAGAAATTGGAGAAATATACTTCGTCTTTATGTACTAGATAGGACCCACCGCCATATTCGTGAACCCGTGTCCTCGCATTGTACGATTTAGGAACAATTTCATTTTTAGAACCGTCGTAAGTCTGGTACATTATTGTGCAACGACCGCCTTCTGTCGGTCTCATTTCCTGCCAAAATATGCCCTCATTTGATATGAATAGATCTCCGATACTTATCGAGTCAGAGATAATTGACTCCGTCGTAATTGGAGATTCCCATGAACCATAAGGGGCAATTTTTTTCCCAGGCATGATAATTCCTATCCGGAAGTGATGGTAGTTAGGTAATTGAAATAATTTTTCTTACGGTCCGTATTTATGGACCAGTTAACAGGTATCAATTGGTAACCGTTTTGGTAATCACCAAAGGCTGCGTTTCCGCCTGCTCCTTCACCTGGATCAAAGTACCCCCAGCCTGCAAAAGAATTGATTGCGCAATAGAAGTTGTTTAATTCATGATCGAATTCAAAATGGTCGTCTTCATTGAATAA
>DJMH01000065.1 GCA_002435305.1 Dehalococcoidia bacterium UBA6495 | reverse complement strand
CCATTTTGGCCCCATAACCCCTCCGGTAAGATTAAGTTTTATGAAATCCACTCCATTTTTTATCTGTTCTCTAATTGTCCGAATGTATTCAGTTGGTCCGTCAACTTCGATGGCGCAGCCACTTTTTAGAAAATGACCGGCCGTCGTAGTGATGAACCAACCACAGGTATAGAGATTAGGGCCTACATACTCCCTGGAATCAAATGCTTGTTTCCAGGCCACATCTATAAAATCTTTCTCCCCTACAGCCCGTAAGGATGTTATTCCAAGATTGAGGGCCCTCCGACAATTCTCACCAGCACGTACTGTTCTCTGAGCAGTCGTCTCATCTCTTGCCTCATGGTCGGGAATTCCCCTTCCAATATGTGTGTGGACATCCCATAGGCCAGGGAGCAGGTATTTATTTCTTAAATCTACGGTCAGAATGTCAGAATTATGTGATAAAGCGGTTTCTGATACTTCAACGATTTCGCCATTTTCGACTGTGATGTGAACATCTCTTGGTTCAAGGGAAAGAGCATCTATCAAAGTACAATTTATATATCTTGAATTGGTATCTTCCATTACTCAGTTTGTTCCTCGAATACACTCTTGTAGATTTTATTTGTTTCACTGATTTAATGTGACTGTACCATGTATATCAGCTGCATGCGCTAAACGATATAATTAAGAGGTATTCGATCCAATGCTGTACAGCAGATGGTCTAATGATGTATTTCCCCTCATAATCCAAAATTCTGGAAAATATAGAATATGAAATTACCTAGAACACAACTGTTTGCACTTGAGGAATATGAGGCCCGAATTCAGAAAGTAAGAGAATTGATGGAAATAAAGGGCCTTGATGTTTTAATAATCCATAGTCCTGAAAACATTTATTATTTATCCGGGTATCAAACTCCAGGATATTACTGGTATCAAGCTCTTATTCTCCCTCTTGAGTCTGACCCCGTTTTCATAGCACCTCCCCACGAGGCCGCTTTAATCCCAGAATTTTGTTGGATAGAGGATTCGCGTATATATCCTGATACCTCTGATTGGTCTCAGGTAACTGCTGAAATTTTGAAGGAGATAGAATCAGCCACAAGCTTAATAGGGTTAGAAACTAAATCACGTTTCCTTACGGTGGATTTTTATCAGAGTATGTGCGCGTTACTGCCAGATTCTCGTTTAGCCGACGGGAGTGGACTTGTGGAGTCTTGCAGGTTACTAAAATCATCTCGTGAAATCGACTACATAAGAGAAGCAGCGGAAGTTTCATCTAGAGGAATGAAGGCGGGTATAGCAGCGGTAATTGAAGGAGCCTCCGAATTGGAAATAGCTGCCTCGGTTCACACTGAATTGGATATGGCAGGCTCAGAATATACGGGGTTACCTGCTTTTATAACCTCTGGTGAGCGAACACAATTGGTACACGCCACATGGTCTCCGAAATTGATCGAATCAGGAGATTTAGTTTTTATGGAAATACCTGGGAGTGTGAACAGATATCATGCTGCCCAATCGAGAAGTGTCTTTGTTGGGGACCCGCCCGAAGCAGTATGTGAGGCTAACCGAGTTGCCACCGAAGCTTTGGAAATGGCAAAAGGTTCAATGAAGCAAGGTGTAGCTGCCTGCTCCGTGTTTAAAGCAGGAAGTTCGGTAATAAACGAAGCCAACATAGGTTACAAACAGGGGAGAAGGATTGCATATGGTATCGGGACAGCTTTTCCCCCCGGTTGGGATGAGGGTGACATATTTTCAATTAATACAGATGAGTCTAGACCGTTAATGTCTGGAATGTGTTTTCATTTAATAACAACCATGAGAATCCCAAATCTAGGGGCGATTGGATGTAGTGATACGGTAGTTGTGACTGAACATGGGGTAGAAACGCTTACTAATGATATTAATCCAGGGGTTCAATATCAGTTCTAAACTATACTCAATTGTTGTTGTTTTACGTTAATCGGGCTTCTGTATCCATAAGATGTTCCATGATTTTTATGCACTCCCCTGTCTTATTGGTCTGGAAATCAAAGGTGAGATTTTTGATTCCCAGATCTTCACAGTGCTTGATATCCTCGATAACTGCCTGAGTGGAGTCGATCAAAGCCGCTTGAGAACGAATTCTTGAATTGGTTTCAATACCGATATCTGTGAAATGGAGTGTTCTTTTTAATGAGATCGATATTTCGTCTTTATTACGGCCATATTCTTCACATTGCTGATTCATAAAAGGGAGCATATTTTCAATCCGGTCAGGATTAAGTCTAGTCGGATGCCATGTATCGCCATATTTAACAGTTCTTCTCACTGCCCTCTTTGTGTGGCCTCCAATCCAAATTGGGATACCGTTTGGTTTTCGAACAGGTTTAGGGAAAAAGGCGATATTGGAGAATTCATAGGTCTCTCCATGAAATTCTGTGATACGGGAAGTCCACAATAGTTTGAAAATTTGAAGATATTCATCTGTTGCAAGACCGCGTTTTTCAAAAGGGGCATGCAGGGCTGCAAACTCTTCCTTCCACCACCCTACCCCAGCTCCGCATATAACCCTTCCTTTTGTGAGCACATCGAGAGAAGCAAACATTTTAGCCTGTACTATGGGGTTTCGGTAAGGAATTATTGCGACTGAGGTACCTAGGTTTATTCGATTCGTTTGCGATGCTATGAAACTCAGCAAGGTAAAGGCATCCAACTGAGGGTCTTCAGCATTCGCTGTGAAACGGCCATCGTCTGTATATGGATAAAGGTCGGTTTCCTCCATTGGAAGGACTACATGGTCAGCCGCCCATAGAGAATGAAATCCCAACTCTTCGGCCGCTTTGGCAAATTTAATTAACTCATCGGCATTGATGTGTTTTGGCAATACAATTCCATATTCCATACGAAAATCCTTTGTTAGGAAACTAGGTGCATATCAGAAAAACAATGAATTAACTCTTTTTTACCATCAGGTTATATAAAACCAGGTAGATGCTAGTCAAATGGATTACTGGATATCCTATTTTTATAACTTGTGATGGAAGAAGTCAGGGCTACATGATAGTGTTGCCAACCGAAGGTAGATTACTGTTCTTAGACGGAGGAAAATTTATGGCTACTTTTGATATGAAACCAGTTGAGGTTTCTCAGGAAGTTCTTGACAGCTTAAAAGCAATTCCGACAGCCACAATATACAATGCCCTTAGATCTTTCGGATCAACTTTTTGCGTATGTGAAGGCATAGAAAATTACACTCCCTTTACCCCAGGTAAAGAACGTTTCGCGGCTAGAGCTCGAACTCTGAGATTTATGCCGATTCGTCCAGATATAAGTAATGATAAACCTGGCGGCATCGATTCACCTGAATATATTGCAATGGGACGTTGTGGACCGGGAGATGTGTTGGTCGCTGACATCGGCGGTAGAGTTCAAGACGTTGTTGCAGGTGATGTGAAATTACTGCAATTAGCTATGAATAATGCTGACGGAGTTGTCATAGACGGGGCAATCAGAGATTTAGATGTCCTAATAGATGAAAAATATGATCTCACCATATATGCCAAGGCACGAAGTTTTCATGGCAACCCCTCCAGTCTTCCGGCAGAAGAGAACGTTCAGATTCAGTGCGGTGGGGCCTTGGTACGCCCCGGTGACGTTATGGTCGGAGACAATGACGGAGTATTGGTAGTTCCTTCTTGGATGGCACAGGCGGTTCTTGAATGGGCTGTAGAGCATGAAGGTGCAGAAAACCTTGTAAAAGACAAGATTAAAGCTGAAGGAGTAGCTCCCGGGAAATACTATCCTCCAACAGAAGAAACAATTAAAGAGTGGAGAAAATTGAACAATCGTTAGTTAGAATCGTGAATTTCATTCACGAGTTTTAAGAAAATGGTGACCCAAATGAAAACTTTTGCAATGGCACTGGACCTGGTGGACGAGCCCAGATCAATAAGGGAATATAGGGAATATCACAGAAATGTTTGGCCAGAGGTGAAGGAAGGGTTATTGGAAATTGGAATTGAGGGCATGGAGATTTATTTCCTGGGTGATAGGTTGTTTATGGTCATCGATACTAAAGATGACTTTGACTTGATAGCGGATTTCCAAAAATATACTGACTCCTCTGACAAGGCAGCACAGTGGGATACATTGATGAGGAAATACCAGAAAAAGACTCCTTTTACCAATGATGGTGATTGGTGGGCTCCGATGCAGAAAGTATTTGACCTAAATCCTAAATAAGGCTTCCATGGAAATTGTTGATTCACACCATCATCTATGGGATCTAAGTCTTTTTCAATACGAATGGATGCCAGAAGATAACACCATTTTACGTCAAAGTTACCTTCCGGCCGACCTGGCTCCCATCTTGGAACATTGTTCTGTTGAAGGCAGTGTGGTCGTTCAGGCCGACCAAACTGTTGAAGAGGCTAAATTCCTACTGGAATGCGCAAATGATTTCGCCTGGATACGAGGTGTGGTTGGATGGGTCGACCTACAAGATGAGAAGGTCGGAGATACCTTGGACGAGCTGATGGAGCTCGGACCCCTTGTGGGGATAAGACATCAGGTGGAAGAAGAAGTTGATGAGAATTGGCTACTCAGAAAGGAGACCTTAGCTGGTTTGAAAGAACTGTCAAATCGGAACCTATCTTATGACTTACTCGTGAAGCCGATGCATCTTGACCAGATACCCACTGTTTGCAATGAATTGCCTGATTTGAAAATGGTCGTGGACCATATAGCCAAACCAAACATTCGTGATCGGGTGTTTCAATCTTGGAGCGATGGCATCTCAAAGTTACAGCCATACGGTAACCTTTTTTGTAAGGTGTCTGGGATGGTAACTGAGGCAGACCACAATAACTGGACTCCCCAGGATTTGCGCCCATTTGTACAACAAGTTAGGAAAGTTTTTGGCATAAACAGGTTAATGTGGGGTAGCGATTGGCCTGTTTGCTTGCTTGCCGGTAATTATCAAGACGTGTTGGATGCGGCCCTTTTCGCCATGGGAGATATGTCGCCGCAAGAAAAAAATAGGTTCCTATCTGGCACTGCAGCTGAATTTTATAACCTCGAATAAGAATTTTACATATAGAGTAGATACCGCATCCGTGTGTGTTTCTGGATACGGTACCGTTACTTAAGTTTTTATCAGGGTGAAAAAAGCTTATTTACCCCAGTTGCCACCTTTTTTCCTGATTTCGATACTATCCATAACCGGCAAGACTTCAACATTTCCAGTATGCATCTGAGGTCTCAACAGATTGGTAATAGCCTGCATATCATCAGCCTCTATGACACTGAATAAGGTATGAGAAACGTTGTATCCCCATACTCCCAACACTTTGACTTCATCATTTCCTTCCAGCCACTTTTGATAATTTATTACGGCTTCGCTATCTGGTCCCCCTTCCCTGCCAGGGCACGTTTCATGGTCATGGGCCGCTGTTACGTGAAAAAGCATATTAAACTCTCCTTGTTGATAAAGTAACTTGTAAATAGATGCGTCTTCTGACGAGATTAACCTATGGCAATTTAGTATTAAGTGTCAATAAAATATTAAAAAATACGAATGGGTTAATCGGGTATCGCTGACCAAAATGCTGGAGTAGAGGGTCGGGAAATCGAGAATAAACAGTATTGGTGCCTCCAGAGGAGAAATGTGTTGGTTTAGCAACAACTTGCCTTCATTTAGAGCTTCAAATTTTTGTGTTCTTAGGCGACAATATAAGTAGAGATATCAATTCGGTACCTTGTTATTCGAGATAGGAAATAATATGCCAGAAATCGTAATTTCTACTGAAAACCTGCATAAATTTTATGGATCGAGAGATCAAAAAGTTCACGCCTTAAAAGGAGTGAGTATATCAATTGCAGAGGGGGAAATAGTGGGAGTTATGGGGCCTAGTGGGTGCGGTAAAACAACTCTTCTTAACTGTCTTTCCGGATTGGATTCAATTGACGACGGGAATATATCCATCCAAGGCAATACGCTAACGGATTTAAATGACGATCAATTGAGTGAATTAAGGGCCAAAAAAATGGGGTTCGTTTTTCAAACCTTTAATCTGCTTCCTGTATTAACTGCTGTAGAAAATGTTGAGTTGCCATTACTAGTTTCAGGATTTTCTGGAAAACAGGCTAGGGCGAGGGCTCTAGAAAAATTAGGGGAGGTTGAGTTGGAAGATTGGCAACACCATCTTCCCGGGGAATTGTCCGGGGGTGAGCGGCAAAGAGTCACATTGGCGAGGGCTCTTGCCAATGATCCTGCCATTGTTTGGGCAGATGAACTTACGGGTAACTTAGATAGCGAAAATGAAAGGCTAGTTATGGATCTAGTAATTCAGCTGAATAAGGAAAACAATCAAACTTTCGTTATTGTCACCCACTCCGATTATGTTGGAGGCCGAACGGATCGGATTATACAAATGAAAGATGGGGAAGTGGTGTAGGAGATGGAAAAAGTTTTTGGCTTGCCGGCAACAGAATTGGCCTTGGTAATGACGGCTCTTATGGTCGTTATATTTTTGATTATCGGTATCGGAGCAGCCAGAAGATTTATTTTAGTGAAGATGGGTAGTCGTAACATCCCCAGAAGAAAAGGTCAGAGTATCTTAATTGTAATTGGACTTATGCTCAGTTCTTCCATAATTGCGACCTCTTTAGGAATAGGAGATACAGTTAGATATTCGGTTAGGTCCGTTGCCTTGGATTTTCTTGGACCAACTGATGAAATCATTAAAGGCCCAGGTAGGCAACTTGTTGGCGAAGAATACTTTGACTATTTCGAATTTGAAAGGATCCGGCAACTAACCCAAGATAACAAGAATATAGATGCGCTGCTTCCATTAATAGAAATTAATTTACCAGCCTCTAATGACGATCTGGAATTGGCTGAGAGTAATATGAGGGTTAGAGGTGTGGATGGTGGTTATTCTGATAATTTTGATAAGTTAGAAAATTTACAAGGTCAGATCGTTTCTATTAGTTCTCTTTCTGATGACGAAACCTACATTAACTTAGGTGCCAGTGAAACACTAACGATTGGTAAGGGAGAAGATATTAGTGTTTATACACGATCTGGTAAAGCTGAGTTTACTGTAAGGGATGTCCTAAAAAATGGTGGTCTGGCAGGTGGTGGTAGAAGGCCATACATCCTATTTAACCTCAATACTTTGCAGCAATTATTAGACAAAGAAGGAAGGATTACAAATATTTGGGTTTCAAACACGGGGACTGGAGAAGATGCCCTAGATCTATCCGAGGATGTTACGAAGTTTCTTAGAACTGAGCTGACCGATGCAAATGTCGCAACCGAAATTTTTTCCATTCTTCAGACCAAAAAAATCCCTGATTTGCTATTTGAAGAATCCAACTCTGTTCGACAAACAGACAAAGATACATCCGAGACTCTCGGTCAAATGTCAGAGAATTTGAAGGCAAACAAATTCGGGGATGACTTCATTAAAGATATAAGTGATTATCAGACTCAACTAACAATTCTGGGAATATTGGATAAATCCGGATTACAGGAAGAAGCTGGAAGTATATTGGTTCTTTCATCTACATTAACTACTCTAAGAGTTGATGACCAAAAGAGTGACAGCATAAGGCTTGCAGAAAGAGTTGCCTCTGGCGTCACCACTATATTTTCCATATTTGGGTCATTCTCCATCATGGTAGGCATGTTGCTGATTTTTCTGGTATTTGTTTTACTGGCTGCAGCAAGGTCAACTGAATTAGGTATGGCAAGAGCTGTGGGACTGAAGCGTAGGGATTTGGTTCAGCTATTTACCTATGAAGGCGCGATATATGCATTTCTTGCTGCGATAGTTGGTACACTTGTCGGGGTAGGACTAAGTTTTGGATTGGTGTTCATTCTCAAAGATTTGATTGATACTGACGATTTTGTAATCACACCCTACTATTCCACAATTTCCTTATTGATATCCTTCTCCAGTGGATTGATATTAACTTTCATTACCGTGGTGTTTTCCGCATATAGGGCCAGTAATCTAAATATTGTTGTGGCGATCAGAGGCCTCAAGGATGAGTTTGTAAAAAAAGCACCGGATCCAATGCGGAAAAAGATATTGGATTTTGCTTGGAATCTAATATTCCCAGCCAAACAAATGTTATGGATTGCCCGAGGAAATGGAAGTAGAGTGAGAAACCTCGTTTTGTTATTAATATTTCCATTTGTATGGCCAATAAATGTTTTGACTTCCTTGTTTAAACTCTCTGGTAAACATTCCTACATGATTCTCGGGGCGTTTTCCTTACTGTTATTAGTGTCTGGGATACTGACAGACACCGGTGCGAGTTTCTTTATAGGACTAACTGGGATTGCATTGTCTATTGGTTTATTTGTCAGGTTTTTGTCCCAAAAATTTATTAATGACTTTGAGACTGGCAATCAGATCGCAGGTACTATGGAAGGTGGTCTAGTTCTTCTTTCTAATTCTTTGCCTTTTGATTTTTTTGACAGATGGTTAGCTGATTTATCTGAGCCAGGACCATGGTTTTGGCCCGTGGGAGGTGCTATTTCAACTGCGGCGGCCGTTTGGTTACTTATGTCAAATACGAAGATTTTAATAGCCCTATTAAATTTAATATTGTCGAGATTCTCCGGTTTGAGAGCTGTAACAAAAACCGCCATAAGCTACCCGATGGCTTCAAAATTTAGAACCGGCCTAACGGTTGCCATGTTTGCATTAATTATATTTACCCTGATGATCTTCTCGGTCCTAAACGGTATTCAAGACGTAACCACAGAACAACCTGAGCGGGTCACAGGAGGTTATGACATTAAGGCTACAATAACCCCTGATCTCCCAATTACAGGGGACATAAGAAATTCCTTAAACATGTCCGACTTTACAGTAGTAGCGGGGGCATCGAATGTGCGTGTTGAAGTTAAGGAACATGAGGGGGAAAACAATACATATAAAGGCGCGAGGCTTGTCTCATTGGAGAATGGCTTCTTTGAATCGACCCAATGGAGGATGACCCATCTAGATCCAAAGTACGGCACCACTGATCGAGAAATATGGAGCTCAATAGCTGATAATGAAAATCTGGTTATCGCGAGTGCGACCATAATTCCTTCTGAAGATCCTTTCGGACCCCCAGACAGGAGCTTTAAAACATCTTACCTGGCCCCAGGGGACTTGAAAGAGATGGAATCTTTTGGCATAGAAATGAAAAAGAGAAGGAGTTCTGCGGAACCAGAAAAATTGATAGTTATAGGAGTTATAGAACGTCTGGCTTCAGGAACAGGATATGGAGGAGGTTCAGCTAGGTTTTATTCGCCTAGATCTTTAGGCGCCAAAATAGCAAAAGAGGAGATTCCATCAGACACTTTTTATTTTTCATTGAAAGATAAAAGCAAGGCGGCCAACTATTCTCAAAAACTAGAGAAAATTTTCCTGGCAAATGGAATGAATGCAGAGAGCCTTCTAGAGCAATTGGAAGAAGAGCGGGCAACAAGCAATGCATTCAACAAGCTTTTTCAAGGATTTAGCGGTTTGGGTTTAGTAGTTGGTGTAGCTGCAATCGGTGTTCTATCGGTCCGGGCTGTTGTGGAACGAAGACAATCCATAGGAGTACTTAGAGCGATAGGATTTAAATCAAGCATGATACGGACTCAATTTTTGATTGAATCTTCATTCATAACTCTTCTTGGGATAGTTGTCGGGATTTGTCTAGGTATATTGCAATCTTGGTTAATTTTTCGGGAGATTTCCAAGGAGCTGGAAGGCGCAAAATTTGCTGTTCCTATAGGAGAGGTAGGAGTGTTAATTGCAATCACCATAATAGCCTCTATTTTAGCGAGCGTAATACCTGCTAATGAGGCCAGTAAAACTTATCCTGCTGAGGCATTAAGATACGAATAAACACGGCCTCAGGCGGCTTCCTATTTCCTGGGATAGAGGACACATTGATAGCTCAGCGGTAAACCGAAAAATCAGCACAGGCCCCTTTTAGAAAAGCAATCTCCTTTCTCAACGTCACATCCCCAATAGTAAGTGATAGAATCAGCCCTGCCGTAAGGAATGAGCATGTAAATTTGGTTATATGACCAAGGCAAAGCATTATGGATAGGAATAAAAGGAGAAATAAATGAACCCCATTAGAGATCGATTAAAATCCGGTAAAACAGTAGTTGGCACAGCCGGATCTGTTTTTGAGGACAACATGGTTATGCTGGCTGATTCAGGTTTAGATTTCATACTTTTTGACACCCAGCACTCTCCAGTAGAACCCAAGCAATACAAAAGTTCTATGGAGGCAATGAGAGGTAAGAAAGCTGCACCGATAGTCAGAGTTAGTGCAAATCGGGCTGAACTGATTTGTTTTGCTCTAGATCTCGGGGCTAGAGGAATAGTAGTACCTATGGTCAATACAAAAGAGGAAGCTACGGCTATGGTCAGAGCCTGCCGATATTCTCCTCTTGGCGACCGTAGTAATGCAGGTATTAGGGGTGAATGGGGCGAGTTTGATAGTTACAGAGACTATTTAGATACTGTTAATGAAGAACTCTTGATCATACCAATGATTGAAACCCAACAGGCCATCGATAATATAGACGAGATTCTCAGTGTACCTGGCATTGATGTACTTTTGGTCGGGCCGTCTGATCTTTCGATTGAACTTAATGTGCCTTTGGATTACCCCAGCGATACATATCAAGCGGGCTTAGATAAAATAGCAGCTGCGTGCAAGAACCATGGAGTCGTTCCAGGTATGTATTTCAT
>DJMH01000091.1 GCA_002435305.1 Dehalococcoidia bacterium UBA6495 | reverse complement strand
GTGCATGGAACGCAGCTAGGCACCTTACTACCAACATGAACACCTTAATAGCGGTTGGAACTTCAACTGCCTACCTATACAGCACTTTTGCAGTTCTCGGTAAAATTTTCGGTTTAAATGACGCGTTTCCCGAAACATATTTCAGTACTTCGTGCGCGATAATAGGAATGGTTCTTTTGGGAAGATATTTGGAATCCAAGTCAAGGCGACGTGCAACAGATTCGATCAAATTATTACTGGATATGGCACCTAAAACGGCTAACATCATCAAAGGAACTGACATAAAAATAGTACCCGTAGATAATCTTGTCATTGGGGATGTCGTGATTATAAAACCCGGAGAAAAAATTCCTGTAGATGGATCAGTCGTGGAAGGATTTTCAGAAGTTGATGAATCTACACTCACGGGCGAGAGTATTCCCAGAATAAAGGAAATTGGGGATCCAGTTTTCACTTCCACTGTCAATGGAACGGGAAACATTAAGGTGATTACTGAATCACTTTCTGATAACACAGTGTACTCAAAAATTGTTTCCTTGATAGAGGATACCCAGGCGTCGAAAGCGCCGATTCAAAGAATTGCGGATCGTTTGGCATCGTTACTGGTACCCGCCATATTGATCGTCGCGGCACTGACTTTTTTGACCTGGATCATCGTTGGCCCTGACCCAACGTATTCCTACGCTACTATAGCTGCTGTAGCAGTACTGGTGATTGCCTGCCCGTGCGCCATGGGTCTGGCTACACCCATAGCCATAATGGTTGGAAGTGGAAGAGGAGCTGAAAATGGAATCTTGTACCGAGATGCTCTAGCAATCGAGACCCTTCAGAAAGTCGATTCCGTTGTTTTCGATAAAACAGGCACATTGACTAAGGGTCAACCGAAGGTCACCGGGATAAATTCACACTCAAGCTATTCTGCAAACGAAATCTTGGAATACGCAGCTGCAGTGGAAAAAAACTCGGAACACATTATCGCTAAAGCCATTGTGACGGAATGTGAGTCTAGGAAAATCGTACCAGTAGACGTCTCAGAATTCCGGTCTTCCCCAGGGTTAGGTACATCTGGAGTTTTAAATGAAAAAGCAATTTTAGTAGGGAACAAAATTTTCCTTAGGAGTGCCGGTGTTGAGGTGCCAGACACCCTGAACTCAGCCGACCTCGGAGAGGTACATGTATCTATTGACGGTTCATACTCTGGGTCAATATTTTTTTCAGACACCATAAGAGATGACGCAGAAGAGACGATAGCCCATTTACATGATCTGAACTTAAATTTAGTATTGCTTAGCGGTGACAGGGAAGAATTGGTTGAATCGGTAGCTAATATAGTAAATATAAGTAGGTATGAATCTAATTTTCTACCTCAAGATAAAGCAGCCTATATTTCAAATATGCAAAAAGAAGGACAAGTCGTTTGTATGGTTGGAGACGGGGTAAATGACGCCCCTGCTCTTGCACAGGCTGATATAGGAATAGCGATGGGAGGTGGAACTGATATAGCTATTGAATCAGCACAAATTACAGTTCTGGGAAACAGGCTATCCTCCATAGTCCAATCTATCCGGCTGAGCAAATCATGCATAACCACCATAAAACAAAACCTGTTTTGGGCTTTTGCCTACAACATATTACTGGTGCCTATCGCAGCTGGTATCTTATATCCTTTATTCACTTCGCAAACCGTGCCGGGCTGGCTTTCTCCTCTTTTGGGGGATCGGGGGTTTTTGAACCCAATCGTGGCAGCAACAGCTATGGGGCTTAGCTCGATAACTGTTGTCTTGAATGCTCTTCGATTAAAAACTAGCAAACTAATCAAATAAGGTGAGTTTCAATGAAAATCCCTCTATTTTCAAAATCAAGCAAAGAAGCCATTGATCCCGTCTGCCATATGACTGTGAATCCAGACAATCCGAACGGCGGATCTTGGGATTATGAAGACAGTTCATACTATTTTTGCGCCCCAGGCTGCAAAATAGCATTCCAAAAGGATCCTGAAAGTTACCTTTCTGGGGAAAAGAAAATAGAAATGTAGCCTGAAGGCTTCACTACCTTTTAACCGACTGCCTACTAGCAGCTAAACTTAACCATCTTTATAATTACACTCCTCTCAATGCCGAAGTGGCGGAATGGTAGACGCGGCGGTCTCAAAAACCGTTGAGGTAACACTCGTGCGAGTTCGACTCTCGCCTTCGGCACCAAACCTTTTCATACCTGAGAAGAGCTTTATGCATTCAAATTAACGGCTTCGCGATATCTCCGTAATTTCGCCAAATGCCCACTATTGCTAATATCGCTTCTTTAACTTTGGCCTCCCTTGACCCTTCCCGTTAATAAGTAAACTTAGATATAAATGTACTTTCCCGGGGGTTAAGTTACCGCATCAACACGCAGGGCTTGCGAGGACCGCCGCGGCTACCTTGCGAGCAAGCCAATTACCGTCTGTGGGACTACCCTTTAACTCTCCGTTTTCAACGATGACTTTACCTCGAAGGATGGTCGTCACTGGATAGCCTTGGCACTCGAAACCTTCCCAAATGGAGTAGTCGGAATCTGCGTGCAGTCCATCGAGGGTGATTGTCTTTTCCATATCTGGGTCAAATAACACGATGTCTGCGTCGCTTCCTGTCGCAATGGCTCCCTTTTGAGGATACATACCGAGAATCTTGGCGGCGTTTGTAGAGGTGATGTTTACGAAATGCTCAATCGAGATTCGGCCCGTTGAGACAAATTTCGTGTAAATGACGGGCAATCTGGTTTCGATTCCGTTGTGGCCGCCGCAAACTGTCTCAATGGTGTTGCCTGAAAGCTTCACGTCCTTATAGGTAGTGTATTCGTCTGTGGCCGTAGTGCTTAGCGTCCCGTTTATCAGAGCCTCCTGGAGCTCGTGTCGATCCGAAGCATGTTTGATGGCTGGGTAGGTATGGATAGCAGTTCCTTCAGGCTCTCGATAATGTTCATGGGTGAAATGCAGGTAGTTGTGGAGCGTCTCGCCGTAGACAGGTAATTGATTATTGCGGGCGTCTGCTATTGCGAAAGCTCCCTCCTTTGCCGTAGTGTGGACGAAGTAGATGCC
>DJMH01000011.1:45694-59164 GCA_002435305.1 Dehalococcoidia bacterium UBA6495 | reverse complement strand
GAATGGTTAACTCTTTGGTTGCCTTCTTCCTCATACCACATATGCCCGCCGCCGGCTCCACAACAGAAACCGTTCCCTCTGCATTTTTTCATTTCCACTAATTCCAACCCTGGTATCGATTTGGCAATCTGTCTCGGCGCCTCATATATACCATTGTGCCTTCCTAAATAACATGAGTCATGATATGCCAAAGTGGTATTTATAGTGACTACAGGTTTTATTTTTTCTTTCTCAATAAGGTCTGAGATTAATTCACTGTAGTGCATTACTTCGTATGTGCCACCAAGATGAGGGTACTCATTTTTGATGTTATTGAAACAATGAGGGCAGCTAGTGAGAATCTTCCTTATTCCATACCGGTTGAAAGTTTCTATGTTTTGCATGGCCAGCATTTGATATAGGTATTCATTCCCCATCCTTCTGGCTGGATCCCCAGTGCAAGTTTCTTCGGCACCTAAAATAGCAAAATCTACCTCAGCCCGATTGAGAATAGAAACCATGGCTCTGGGAATGCTCTGACTCCTCTGCTCCAGTGCGCTAGTGCATCCAACCCACAGCAGATATTCAGCCTCTGGGTTTTCCGAGAATGTTTTAACATCAAGACCCTCATACCAACTTTCTCTGGTGAATGTAGTGCCGCTCCATGGGTGACCTCTCTGTTCCAGATTTCGCAGCGCTCCCTCTGCTCCTTCTGGTATGTCCGGTTCTTCCATGACCATGTAGCGTCGTATGTCTACTAGAGGATGGAATGGTTCATTGCCGACTGGACACACCTCGGTGCAAGCGCCACATGTCAGACAGTCCCATACGGCTTGCTTCTCTATTCGTGATCCAATGATGTTGGGTACATCCTCTTCGTTATCAACCGAGGTAGCATCGGCAATATGGTAGCGGAGCCCTTGTACTATATGCATCGGAGAGAGTGTTTTTCCGGTTATGTTGGCAGGACATACGTCTGTACATCTACCGCAGACAGCACAGGCAAAGGCATCAAGCAGTTGTTTTTGGTTAAAGTCTTTCATCTTCGATGCTCCAAAAGACTCAGCTGTTTCAAAGTCAGTTATTGTTGTCAAAGTTCCTTTAGCACCTAACTGACGAGTAACAAAACCGATTGGAGCCCCAACCAGGTGCACATGTTTAGATATAGGAATATAGACGGAGAATCCCAATATTATGGCCAGATGTATCCACCAGCTTGTCTGGTATATAAATGAAGATACATTCCTGTCAAAGCCCCCGTCGCTTAATACATCGCCCAAAAAATTACCTATTGGAGAATGAGAATGTATGTTTTGGGCAGCAACATAAAAGGCCTCCCCTATGATGGTGCTGATCATCAAGAAGGCTATCAAGGCAAGTATTATGGCAGCTTCTCTTTTCTGAGTTAGGTCAAATCTCAAACGATTAGCGGTAAATACCCATCTTCGCATTACAGCTAAAACTATCACGGACAGCAAGACCACAGCCAAAATATCTAAATAGGTTCCGAAAATTGTTAATCCAGCTTCAGAAAGTAAGGCTTTTGAGAAATTAGGGTTAATCGAATCCCCGTATATAAAAATCACGTAGCTTAGGGAGAAGGACAAGAAGCCCCAAAATATGATGGCGTGTGCCATCCCTGCCCTGTCTCTGGCTACATCGGTACTTTGGAGTACTTTTTTCTGGCCCAAAATATAAGGTATGGCTCCAAGGATTCTTTTGGGGAGCTGATCCGTTCTTCCAGAAGGTTTTCCTTGCAATATAGGCTTAAACATCCTGATGTATAAAAAGGAAGCTGCGGCTCCAAAGCAACCTAATGTTGCTATGTATACTAAGATCCAAGATGGTATTAAACCTATGAATTCAATGGGTGGGGCCATGCTTGTCCTCCATAACAATTGACGTCAGTTTACCACCCGGGCACACACACACATCAAACTTGCACTTTTTGGGCCGATATATATTTGGTAACAGGTGGGTCCTTTGGTTTACTTAATGTGAAAGTTAGTAGTCCTCCGGTTATCCAGGCAGATCCAAACAAGAAAAATGCCACTGAGTAACTGTAACTTTCTTCCCAAAGGATACCGGCTATTAGTGGGCTCAAAGCGGAAATAATCATGGTGATAGGCGCAATAACTCCTCTAATACTTCCCATATATTGGCGTCCAAAATATTCAGGCAATGCCACATTAGTTAGAGTAGGGAATCCTCCCATAAAAAACCCGTGTGTAATTCCCCAAATCACCAAAATCCAGGCAGATTCGATGGGTATGATCATGTAAGTTGATAATCCAGCTGGTATCAAGCAAAGTGCAAGGACTCTCCTTATATCCATTTTTTCTGCTAGATAGCCGAAAGGGAGTTTGCTAATCATGGCTGAGGTGGCTAATAGGGTCGCTACCAAGGTTGCCGATTGGATGGTTAGCCCCTTGTCTTGAATGTAGGCGACTTCATGAAATAGTACCACTACTAAACCTGAGAGCCCCAGACACTGAATCAACAAAAGTATCCAGAATTGAGCGTTTCGTATAGATTGTTTGAGGGTCCAGGAACTCACTTCATTTTCTTCGGTATCTTCTCCATCCGAGTCGCATGTATTTCCGTCAGGCAACAGTCCAATATCTTCAGGGCTTCGCCTAAGAAATAGTGACGATACTGGGACGATAGCAAATATCGCCATCATTCCTAATACTACCCAAGCTGCTCTCCATCCGAGGGTGGAGATGGCCAAACCCGCAACAGGCGCGACTACAACGCCACCAGCTGATATCCCCATGGTCCCGATGGCCATCGCTCTTCCTCTCAATCTCACGAACCATTTGGCCATCAATGATGGGCCTACTAATTGACTACCCATGGCAGCAGTGCCAAAACCATAAATAATTCCGTAAAGCATGTAGAACTGCCACACTTTGTCTATTTGAGAAGTCAAAGCCAAGGCAGTACCTCCAAGCAGACTTCCTACGGAAACTATTATTCTTCCTCCATGTCTTCTATCCACCAACAGACCTAATAGCGGGAGTATTGGAATTGCCGCGAGTTTAAATAAAGGAATTACGGAAAACTGTGTTCTGGATATTCCTATGTCCTCACCCATTGGGATGATGAAAAATCCTAATGCGTAGCTGCCAGTTCCGGCATTTATCATACTTGAGATGAAAGAAGAAAATACTATAAGCCATCCATAGAAAAACCATCGGTTCCCTAGCCTCTCCAACCACGTATCCAATCTAGTCATACTATTGGGAAAGATCCAAGGGTCTGTCAGAATCCTTAATCATCAAATAAGGGGTGGCTTGTGGGTGAAATTCACAACCGACTCAATCCACATTGATGTCGATAGCAAATTCAATTCGTTAAAGTGGTTCGATATTATTTGTACTCCCAGTGGCATACCGTCATCGTCCAGCTCGTATGGCAAAGAGATTGCTGGCACCCCTGCCATTGTCCACGGTGCTTGGAAAATAGGTTCCCCGGTAGTCTCTGGGGTTGGCGCAGCTGAGAGACTTGTTGGCATTATCAAAGCATCGTATTTCTTCGACAATTTTGATACTTGTCTAGTGTAATTTTGTTGAAAATGTTTTGATTGAATATAGGTATGTGCCGGGGTATTCAAACCATTTTCAATTATTTCTTTCACTCTGGGAGCAAAGTCGTCAGGTCTTATTTCATAATTATCTTTATGAGTATTGGCTGCCTCGCAATTCATAATGACTCTGTGAGATTTTAAGATACTGTCAAAGTCAAGTTGTGTATTAGCAGTCTCTATTATTGCCCCTGCTTTTGAAAGTTTCGCCAACAAAAGGGCAAATGTTTTCATGGTGCTACGATCTGAATTTTCATAGTAGAAGTCCTCTACTATGCCAATATGTGGTGGTCGGGAAATCGGTTCAGTATTCGAAATATATGATTTGGTGTCCACTTTTACCGAATCCTTATCTTCGGCGTCATACCCAGATAAATACCGCAACAGAATTGCGGCATCTTTCACAGAACGGGTAAACCATCCCATTGTGTCAAGAGATAATGCTACAGGGAAAACTCCTTGCCTACTGACGAGGCCGTATGTGGGCTTGAACCCAACGATACCGTTGTATGATGCAGGTCTTAAAACTGAGCCTGCAGTTTGAGACCCTAGAGCAGCCGGGAACATGCCTGAAGCTACACCGACGGCTGAACCACTACTGGATCCTCCGGGTGTTCTTGAAAGATTCCAGGGGTTTTTTGTAGGTGGAGGGTCTCCACAGGCAAATTGAGTGGTTACGGTTTTTCCCATAATCACAGCCTTGGCATCTCTAAGCATTTTTACCGTTTGAGCATCATAGCCGGGTTCATATTTTTCGTAAATTGGAGAGCAACAGGTTGTTTTCATGTCGCGGGTGCAATAAATGTCTTTTATACCCATAGGGATACCGGCTAATTGACTGGTATTGCCCTGACTGTAGGTTTCTATTTCCAAATTTGGGTTCATCGTTACCCAAACATTCAGATCTGGGTCAAGTTTTTCAGAACGATCCAGTAAATGAAGTGCCAATTCCTTTGTTGAAATTTCTAAAGAACTTAATAGTTTAGACAATTCCTCTATCGTAGAATATTCAAGTGATTTCCCCATATAGGATCCTTTTAAGTTCCTGATTCTTATTCAAAAGTAAGGGAAACTTTTAAGGCTCCGTCCTCACGAGAATCGGCCAAGTTAAAAGCGTTCTGTACTTCAGATATTGAAAATTGGTGGGTAACGAATGGTGCCATATCGATTTCCTCATTTTCTATGTAATCTACAGCTAATCGGAAAGCCGGCAAACCGGGCTCATCCTGGGCCCCAAATACTGAATGCATGTCTATACATTTACGGAAAAATGTATCCCAATCGAAAGGAATTTTTTCCATGGTTGGGGGTAACCCGAACACCGCCAATTTTCCGAAAGGCTTAACTAATTTCAGAGATTGGTTCAAAGTATCAACACTACCTACGGCTTCTATTACCAAGTCTGCACCTTCACCTGATGTGAGATCCATGACGGCTTCTGTAGCTTTGTCGCCTGTCACGTCAATTGCTTCGTCGATTCCCATATTGCGGCCAGCCTGCAACCTTTCTGCTACTGGTTCGATCCCTATGATCTTATGGGCTCCGAGTTTTCGTAACATAAAATCGTGGAATAAACCAACAGAACCCTGTCCTAAAATGGCTACAGTTTTCCCTACTAATGTCGGCAATTTTCTTGTTCCAAAAACTACTGTTCCGAGCTGTTGTGCCATCAATAGATGCGCTTCTGGAACACCTGTTGGTACCCGTAAAAGAAAATTAGGATCGATTAATTGGTAGCCAGCGAAGCACCTGGACTGCCATATATTGGGCACAGTGAGCACTAATTCTCCTTCGGTAAAATCGGTATCACCAGGGTCTACTACTTGTCCAATACCTTCGTGTCCGGGGTAACCATGGGGAAGAGGGAATTCATGTGCATTCCAACCCATATAAGTTATGTGCAAATCGCTACCACATATCGATGCCAGATTCGTTTTTACTAACACTTTGCCGGGTTCTATTTTTGGGATATCTATGGCATCACATCGCCATTCCCTCAACCCAGTTGATATAGCTGCGGGCATCTCGCTCATTCCTCACTCCGTGTATAAAATCATGTCTTTTGGTAGATGTCTGGAATTGTACCCTCGTGTATCCTCATAATACAAAATTAATTTATCCGCCTAAGCTCCTTTTAATTGGCTTGGTGCTGTAGCCCCTTCCGGGCCTTACTATTCATGTTTGGCCGGTTGCTGCTAGCTTTAATAGTATTCAATATAACAAGACAACTGCGTGCGAGTTATATTACTCTTACCAATATAATTACTTGCAGCACTATCATTAAAAGAGGAAGTAAAGTTCTAACGAGCTCCATCGTGTGATTATATTCATCCAATTTTCTTTCAAATCTATTTCTCTTCATTACTGCCTCCAAAACTGAGTCCAAAATTTAATAAACAAAAATTGTAGGTCAGGGGTAATGAAAAAGAAAGCGTAATTCTACTTAAGGCCTAAATAAAGATGATAGGAAGGATCGAGTCCAGTTTGTATTGTTAGGAATGGAGATTTCCTACCTAGCTAAGTAACCCACTAGGATTGTCTTTTACCAATAGAGAAATATTTTTGGGTGACATTCCTGAATCCAGCAATGTGGCTATAGCCATTCTCATTCCTTCCGACGGTGGAGGGTTCGCTGGCTGCCCAAAAGCAGTTGTTACTATGCATCTCTCAATCCCTGCTTTGAGTATCTGAGCTAACAGATTAACAGGACTTATTTTTGCTGTTAAAGGCATACATGAAAGAAAACTGTATTCCATGTAAACTCCCAACGTGGTCAAATCTTTTACCTGGTCTTCAAGGAGTTCTTCAGGATGAGTTACGATCATTCTTTTTATGCCACTATCTTTGGCGGCCTCAAATAATTTCATTGTCTCCAGTGGTGAAATACATCCTGACGCCAAGACCATATCGTTTGCTTGGGCTATATCAATAACTTGAATAGTGTCATCAGTAAGCTTCTCTGATTTGTCTAATATACTCAGGCCTTTCCCAGAGTTGGTTTTCGATAGGTAAAACTCGGCAGAAATAGTAGGCATCCAGACAACTTTTGTACCTAGTTGGGCCGCTGTTGCTACTGCTTCTGGATTGATTCCCCCTACAGATGAATTTAATGAAATTGATCCGTATATTTCTAGCCCCGGATACATCTGAGATAAGGTGTAGGTTAGGGGAGATGTGAGGTAATTGGGTGATTTTAATACGAACCCGCCCATTCCAGCTTCGTAGGCTGCTCTGGTCGTCTCCAAGGCATCCATTCTCCTTTCTGGGATGTCAGGGGCAGCGTATACGTGGAGGTCTATAGACCTTTTCAGCAGAGATTCAATTTCGTCCTTCACAACTTTCTCCGATTGCTAACTACAATCTATTTATCAAACCAGGCAATTCTCTCATGCTGCGGAAAACTATGGTTTCCCATCGTTCAATTGTCGGGTTAGTCTTTTTTGAGCAAAATGCTATTGGGGTCATTCCAGCTCTATAGGCCGCTTCCACACCAGCCGTTGAGTCTTCTATTACCAAAGTATTTGAGGGGGTAGCATTCATTTCAATTGCTGCGTGTAGAAAAAGGTCTGGGGCTGGTTTTCCGAATTTCACGTCATCCGTACTGTATACGTGCTCACCAAACCTCTCCAGCAAACCTGTGATAGATAAGGTTTTATTTATCTTTAGGTGTGACCCGCTAGATGCCACACATTTTGGGTGAGTTATCTCGTCCAAGGCGAACTGTACATCTTCGATTGGGTTCAAGTTTTTTTCAAACTCAACAAACAGCTTTTTCATGTAGGTCTCATATAAGCTATGAGGAGGTTCTGTTCCCAAACGTTTCTTGATCACATGAAAACAGTAATTCCAGGATTTTCCCAGGAACAGATCCATACATTCCTCTGGTGTGATATTCAGTCCCACGGTTTCCAATGACTCTGAAAGCACTGAGTTAGATATGGTTTCACTATCAACAAGTACACCATCGCAGTCAAAAATAACTAAATCAGGTGTCATGGACGTTTTCTCATTAGTGTGTTTACTGGCATCGGACAACTAGTTTGGATGTAGTTAATGGTTGATATAATGTAAGTTGACATGGAACGGATCAACTTATAACATTTATTCGAGTAAATACTTAGGTTTCAGTATACATCTAATCGGAGTATGGAAATACTTTATGTCACATGGAGACTCTAGGAAACAAGGTCCTATTTCAAGCCAACGCGTGATTCGGCTGGGAGTTTCCGTGAACGAGGGTGCTCCCAGGTCAGGCCGGGGTAGGCCGCGAACCAGAAGTACTGAAAGTGCTTATGCCTCACCGGATGGACTCTATGTTATTAGTGTCGCGGCACGGTTGTTAGAAATGCATCCTCAGACCTTGCGTAAATATGAAAGGTCTGGGTTGGTAAGACCGTCAAGAACTGTTGGGATGCTCAGATTATATTCTGAGGAAGATATTGTCAGGCTGAGACTTATCAAACATTTAGTAGGTGACTTAGGTTTGAATTTAGCAGGTGTAGAGCTTTCAATAGGTATGTTTAACCAGATGCTGAAAATGAAATCGGGATTGGGTCAGGCTGAAAATGGTGAATTGAAAAAATACTTGGAAAATTGTCTGAATGAAATGTTCAAGATATTAAAAACTAGACCTTCTTAAATTTATGTTTTTATCTAATGGAGAGAAAATTTGGAAGAAAAAGAAATATCCGGAGATCTAGGCTCAGAGTCAAATAACCAAGAGTCTAATAACCTTGTAAGTGAAGAAGATTCGAAAGATGTATCGGAAACATTAGTTGATATAAACGAAGAAATAGATCATTACAAATCTATTGCCCAGCGGGCGCAAGCTGATTTAGTTAACTATAGAAATCGGGCTAGCCAGGAAATAGAAGAAGCCAGAAGAGCAGTCCGGGTTGGAGTGATATCAAGATTCATTTCTATAGTTGATGATCTGGAAAGGGCTGTTGCAAATGTTCCTGAGGAGGCCCAAACCGAATGGACAGAGGGAGTTGAATTGGTACTGCGGAATTTGGAAAAGGTACTGGAATTAGAGGGTGTGAGCCAAATCGAATCTCTAGGCAAATCTTTTGACCCCCGAGAACATGAGGCCCTTCTGTTTGAAGAGAATTCTGAAACTGAAGATGGGTTGATACTCAATGTGATTCAACAGGGATATCGACTAAATGAAAAGATCATTAGGCCTGCCAGAGTAATCGTTTCAAAATTTACTGAACAAGAAAATCAAGAAGACGAATCAAGTAAACAGGAGGAGAAATAATGCCGAAAATTCTCGGTATTGATTTAGGTACTACCAATTCATGTATGTCAATCATCGAAGGTGGTGAACCTCGGGTGATCGAAAATGCTGAAGGTAATAGGACAACCCCGTCAGTAGTAGGTATTAATCCTAGATCTAATGAAAGATATGTTGGAACAACAGCTAAGAGGCAAGCGGTCACAAATCCTGACAACACAGTGTTTTCCGTTAAACGCTTCATGGGAATGAAATATGGGGATGATTCTGTATCTAGGAATAAGGAATTAATTCCCTACTCGGTGATTGAGCACACAAATGGCGATGCTCACGTTTCTATGGGAGATAAGAACTACGCCCCGCCAGAAGTTGCGGCTATGGTTCTTCAGAAGTTGAAACAGGACGCAGAATCCAAATTGGGCGAAGAAATTACCCAAGCAGTAATTACTGTGCCGGCGTATTTCGATGATAGCCAAAGGAATGCTACGAGGGATGCAGGAAAAATTGCAGGCCTAGAGGTAATGAGAATCATTAATGAACCGACAGCAGCAGCACTTGCATACGGGTTGGATAATGAAAGCGACCAGACGATAGCAGTATATGACCTTGGAGGCGGTACCTTCGATATTACGGTTCTTCAGATGGGGGATGGGGTTTTCGAGGTTAAAGCAACCAACGGAGACACTCATCTGGGAGGGGATGATTTTGATCAGCTTATTATTGATTGGATTTGCGATAAGTTCAAACAAGACCAAGGGATTGATTTGAAGAGTGATCGGATGGCCCTACAAAGACTTAGAGAGTCAGCAGAGAGGGCAAAAATTGAACTCTCTACCTTGATGCAAACAGAAATCAATTTACCGTTTATTACTGCAGATGCCTCTGGCCCAAAACATTTAGTTGAGACAATGGAAAGGTCAACATTGGAGCAATTAGTGAATGATCTAGTGCAACAAACAATAGAACCTTGTAAGAAGGCTATGACAGATGCTGAAGTTAGTTCATCTGAAATTGATGAGATTATCCTTGTGGGTGGTATGACTCGGATGCCGGTTGTACAAAAGGCGGTAGAAGATTTCTTTGGTAAACAGGTTCATCAAGGAGTAAATCCGGACGAAGTCGTAGCGATTGGTGCCGCTGTGCAGGCTGGTGTTCTGCAGGGTGATGTTCAAGATATTTTGCTGTTAGATGTAACGCCGCTAACTTTAGGTATAGAAACCTTAGGAGGTGTAACTACACCGTTGATACAGAGAAATACAACTATACCCACTTCAAAAAGTGAAATTTTCACAACTGCCTCTGATAACCAGCCTTCTGTTGAGGTACACGTATTGCAAGGTGAAAGGTCAATGGCAACTGAGAATAAGACCATCGGAAGATTTAATCTCGACGGCATTTTACCGGCGCAGAGAGGCGTTCCTCAGGTCGAGGTCACGTTTGATATTGATGCCAATGGAATTCTAAATGTTTCAGCCACTGATAAAGGTACAGGTAAAGAACAAAGAATCACAATAACTGCTAGTTCAGGGTTATCTCAAGATGAAATTGACCAAATGATTGATGAAGCTGAACAAAATGCAGAAGAAGATCGGCAAAAACGTGAAATGGTTGAAATTCGAAATACCGCTCAATCGGCTGTATTCGCAGCAGAGACGCTGGTTAAAGAAAATGAGGAGCATATTGATGCTTCACTTAAAGATGAGGTGGAGCAAAAAATATCTGATTTGAAGGCTACCTTGGAGGGAGATGACAATGCTGCTATTGAACCGGCCCTTCAACAACTTCAAGAATCTCTTCAGAAGATAGGCCAGGAAGTTTACAGCAAAACCGGTGAGGCGCCCGAAGCACCGCCAGAGGGAGAGAGCCCTTCACCGGATGATCCAGAAAATACTGTAGAAGGTGAATTTAGAGAGGTTTAATTTGGTAAGAGGGAGAAAATCATTTTTACTCCCTCTTAAATACGACCCTAGAGTACGTGGTAGGCCAGTAGATGTTGCCTCATCACATCTTCAGCGAAATCGTTGTCTACATCTCGCCATACGGAATGTATGTGGTTCGCACCGTTTTGTCTATTGTCGAATTCCACCACGAAATTTCCTCCGTGGATTCTATAGTAATGTTCACCGCTAGCATCAGTAGCCCCACCCCAGGCAAAATGCACATTTTCTAATCCATATTTTTCAAGTTCGTCAAATTTTTTCTGTGCTAATTCTTCGGGTACCTGATTTATGTACTCCGATATTAGAGTTTCGATAATTGCTCGTTGAGTTCCTGTCATTTTTGAGATTGATAGACCTTCCTCAACAGGCAAGGAAACTTTGGAGCTGTTATATGTAATTATGTCGTTTGGTGCGGACCCATAAATTATCGCTTTCTTCTTCTGGCCTTCATCAAAGTTGCTCATTAAGTCGATCGCAATATCTTCCCGATGGCTCAGAATCCGCAGACCATTTTTGGGCCCTTTTCTGACTTCGGCAGGGTTAGCGCCAAAGAAAAAAGGTGTCATAGCTATGATTTCACCTTTCCAAACACTGAAATGTAGCGAAACGTGGTGTCCTTCTGCCCGCCAGGCCCAAGGATCATCTCCACCAGGTGTTCCAAATATAGTGAAGTAATATAATTCTGGATCTCTCTTGAATGATTTCACACCTCTCTCTTTCTCAAGGGGTCCCAATACGTCTTCAAGAGCAATTATTTGCCTAGCTTGCTCGTATGATCTGTCTGTCAGACCAGTCGACATCAACTTAAAAGCTAAATCCCTCTGATTGGGTTCCATGTCCCTCAAGGCCAAGCCGTGGCGGTTCATAGGCGGGTAATACCAAAATATTCTCTCCCCATCCAAATATTCGAAACAAGCTTTGGTTTTTTGGTCAGATGAAAGACTTTCTAAAAATTTGGACCCAGCTTCGGTCATTTGTTGGACCAATTTGCTGTGTGCTTTAGTTGCTGCCATTTTCAGCCTCCTTCGTTCGATTGGTTAATATTTTTTTCGGGTTTGTCGTTCGAGGTAGATTAGCATCTACTATGTGCAGTTACTAGGCTTTGACTAGTTTTTGGAAGCTTCTGAGAACATCAGGAGGAGTAGTGTAATGACTCATATTTGTTCTGGCTACTTCTGCGACATATATGCTCAAATTGGAATCGAGGCACAAGCCATGTGGAGCAGCGAATTGACCGTTTTCAAATCCATATCCCATATGTCCAATTCGTTCTAATACCTTTCCAGATTGCTCCAAAACACTGACTCTGGGGCCTATGTTTGGCACATTTTTACTTACATTGTTTCCGTAGCCCAACTCGGCAACGTAAATTCTTTGTTGTTCATCTATGTAAATAGCACACGGCCTGTGAACATTTGACCAAGCAGCTTCAAAACTTCCGCTCTTATCGAAAACTTGTACCCGGTGATTCTCTCTGTCACAGATGTAAATATAACCATTTTTGTCTGTTGCAATGTTGTGTATGATGTTGAATTCACCTTCGCCAGTTCCGGGCCCTCCCCATGATTGCAGGAGATTTCCGTCAGGGGAATATTTATGTATGCGAGAGTTTCCGTAGCCATCTGTCACAAAAATGTCGCCCGTTTCTGGGTCTGATGCGGTGTGGGTACATCTATTGAAAGGTGCTCCACTGAATAACCCTGAAGGATTTCCTGGATTTCCGATTGTCATTAACACCTTTCCGTCCAGGGTGCATTGTCTAACTGTGTGATCACCATCATCAGTGCAATACAAGGTGTTATCTGGTCCTCTGCTTACACCATGCGGTCTTGTGAATACGCCTTCTCCCCACGATTTTAGGAATTTTCCATCTTTATCAAATACCATCATAGGATGCTCACCGCGGTTAAAAACGTATACATTGTCATTTTCGTCCGTAGCTACACCGGCGGTTTCGGGCCAGGAGTAGCCAGATGGCATCTGCTCCCAATTAGCAACTACCTTATATTTGAAATCGCCATTACCAATTGTTGCTTGTGAATCCATATAAGTATCCTTATGTGATTGCTTTATTTATCTTATTGTTCCAAATGTTTTATTGGATGTGGACGGGATTATACAACGATACTTTTAATGAAAAGGTGTAGAATGGAGCCCGAGGCATGAATGCCCCAATGGAGGTTACTGGTTATGGCCGTTTCAATAGTTTCATTACGATTATGTTTGGGGAGCCGTGAGCCTATGAAAGAGGTTGCCCAGGCTAATTTTATTACTGGGCAAGGTATGCAAGGTGATAGACATTTGCGTTCCGATGGGCTGCGGGCAAAGAGACAGGTACTGATCATGGATGTAGAGACCTTAAACCATTTTGGTCTTGAGCCTGGTCAAGTACGTGAAAACGTAACATTGGAAGGATTAGATTTATCGACTATCTCCGCTGGGGATAGGGTGTCTTTAGGTGCCGACGTGGTATTGGAAATCACCGGGGATTGCGAACCTTGTGCTCGTATGGATGAAATACGACCTGGGTTGAAGGAAGAAATTGATGGAAAGAGGGGCGTCTTGGCATTTGTAGAGAAAGGCGGGGTTGTCTCAATTGGTTCTGAGGTTGGGGTAAACATCCTTCAGATATAAGGGTAACTTCTCTAATTCCAATATTTCCAAAGCCTTTTTTATCCAAATCAAGGTCAGTAAGTGGCGCGGCCTCCGCTTATGTCAAATACGGCCCC
>DJMH01000011.1:28926-45366 GCA_002435305.1 Dehalococcoidia bacterium UBA6495 | reverse complement strand
GTACTGAAAGAGCATTCATCAGACGACAGCCAAGCCACCAAAGCAGCTATTTCGGATATTTCACCAGTTCTTCCAATAGGAATTCTATCGACCATATATTGAACTTGCTCCGGGGTGAATTCTTCTAAAATACGAGTTTGGACCACTGCAGGAGTAACACAATTTGCCAAAACTCCGGTGCCTGCCAGTTCCTTGCCTATGGATTTTGTAAGGCCGATCACGGCAGCTTTGGTGGACGAATACGGGACCATACGTGGATTTCCTTCCTTACCAGCGATAGAGGCGATGTTAACAATTCTCCCGTAATCGTTTTCTAACATATGAGGGACTACCTCATGACAAAAGGAAAAGACCCCTCGAAGATTAGTTCTGTACACTCTATCCATTTCCTCAACGTCCAATTCCCAAATATTTCCGTTAACCCCACCTATCCCAGCGTTATTTACTAATATGTCTATCTTTCCCCATTCATTAATTGCTTTATTGACCGCTTCTTGAGCTGTTTTAGGTTCGGAAACATCACCAATGGAGATTTTTACTTCCTGTGTTCTGGCCGCAATTTCACTAGCCGATTGCTCCATCATATTGGCGTCCAAATCTACCATTACCAAGTTTGCCCCATCGTTGGCGAGACGTTTGGATATTCCGTAACCAATTCCTGTCGCGGCACCCGTGACGATGGCCACTTTACCGTCAAGGTTTTTCATAGTAATCTCCTAATTTAATACTGGAATTCAATGAAAAGGACAAACCCACAAAGCAGCTTTTTCTTCCCATTTATATTGATTTGTTGAGTCCCCCTTCGCTTTTACCGCACTATCGGCTAATCCGTAGACTGTGGAAAACATCAACGCCACTATTATGACCAACAATGCAAATGGGAATATGAGTGGTATTTCCTTCATATAAAATTACCCCTATCTTTTCTTTATAAAGGTGATTTGCCGGAAGCCCTATCATACCTATCATCGAGTCTGACAATGTCGTCTTCTCCAAAGTATGAACCCGATTGCACCTCTATTATTTCAAGATTTTCACCTTTGTTATTTTCCAGTCTATGCTGTACTCCCTTTGGTATGTACGTCGATTGGTTCTTTTCTAGTGTCATTGTCTCACTACCTCTTGTAACTGTTGCAACTCCAGATACCACCACCCAATGTTCTGTTCTGCGGTTATGTATTTGCAGTGAAAGCGCATGTTCCGGCAAGACAGTTAGTCTTTTAACCTGGAATTCTTTTCCGGTATCCAAAATTTCATAATGTCCCCATGGTCGAAATACTTTCTTGTGGCTTTCGAAAATCGCTGTGCTTTTAACTGGGATTTTATTCACTAAGTCTTTAATTTTGTGTTCTTGATTTCTATCTGCTACCAATATTGCATCCGGGGTCTCTACAATAATCAGACTCTCCACATGAGAAGCCGCTACGGTTCGGTGGTCGCTCACGATTATGGAATTTTGGACGGAGTCAGTAATGACATCGCCCTTTAGCAGGTTATTTGATTTATCAGGAATTTGAGAGCTCATGAAAGAGCTCCACGATCCCAAATCTGACCACCGTGATTTTAAGGGAACCACCCAATTCTTGAAGACATTTTCAGAATTTTTCAGGTTCTCCATGACTGCATGATCAATAGACTTGCTTGGGCAATCGTCTAGTGGTTCAGGTGCAGGGCGAAAGAATATGCCATCTTCTGTGCCATTTTGAATGGATCTTTCACAGGCCTCTAAAATTCTTGGAGAATGGATTTTCATGTTATGAATCCATGAACTAGCTTTTATAAGAAACATTCCGCTGTTCCATAGGAAATCTTTAGACTCATGCATTTTCTTCGCGGTCAAAGAATCCGGCTTTTCGTGAAACCCTTTCAATTCAAAGTAGGCACTTTTTGTAGGTTTACCTTTTTGGATATAGCCAAAGTTTATGTCGGGGGTTTCAACATCTATTCCAAACGTAACTATCCCTCCGTCCTCTGCTAATTTAGAGGCAGTACCTACAACCTCAAAGAAATCTTCATCTTCCTCTATAAAATGGTCGGATGGCATTGAAAATAAAATAGGGTCTTCTAAATTCCTCAAAAGGTAGAGTGCTGCAAGCGTTAAGGCAGGAGCGGTATTTTTGGGTAAAGGCTCCAAAAGAATTTTTTCAACTTGAGCTGATATGGAATTTAGGTGGTCGGTTAGTAAAAACCGATTTTGTTCGTTGCAAACGATGACAGGGAGAGCTAATTCCAAGTTCAGTGATCGCTGCACGGTGTTTTGGATTAAAGATGTTTGACTATTATTGGTGAGAAAAGGTTTAGGATATTGATTTCGGGACAGCGGCCATAAGCGTTTACCTGAACCTCCTGCCAATATAACTGGTCTCAAATTCACAACTAGTAAAACCTCTCAGGGACTCAGTACAAAGTAAGGATTATTCATCGAAGATTATAAATTTTTATCAATAAATGGGTCAACAAATTGAACGGATATCTTGTGTGAAGATGACTTTGTAAAATAAAATCCTTTAACGAATTCCTATTTGGTGGTAGGTTATCAGCTTGTTATGGGAATTATATAAGGAGAAATGTTATGGGTATCTTGGATGGAAAAACTGTCGTAGTAACTGGTGCGAGTCGAGGCATAGGGGCAGAGATTGCCAGAATTTTTGCGAAAGAAGGGGGAAAGGTAGTTTGTGCAGCGAGAACTTTAAAAGAGGGGGATCATCCCTTAGAGGGTTCATTGCAAAAAACAGTGAGCGATATCAATGAAGCCGGAGGCGAGGCCAAACCAGTCGCTGTCAATATATCATTGCCTGAAGACTGCGAGCGCCTTTTTGCAGAGACTCATGAATTATATGGAAAAGTTGATGTACTGGTTAATAATGCTGCTTTGACATATTTTATTCCTGTGAGGGACTATCCGATTAACCGCTGGATGAGGTCTTGGGCAGTCAATTTTCATGCCCCATTTCTTCTAAGCCAATTAGCATTGGAAGATATGATCTCAGCGGGATCTGGAAGCATTGTAAACATTTCCTCTGGAGCGGCGATCGGTCCAGGTCGCGGTCCATATCCAAATGTTCCACCAAACTCTGGTGGTACTTGTTACGGAGCCGAGAAGGCAGCTTTAGAAAGATTTACCCAAGGCTTGGCTCAGGAAGTATACGGCGATGGAATTTCAGTAACTTGTGTGTCTCCCTCCCAAGTAGTTCCTACACCGGGAACCGTTTTCCATAATTTGGTAACCGGTATGGATGACCCGCGAGGTGAGCACCCAGAATTGATGGCCAAGGCGGCACTATTATTGGCTACTGAACCTTTAGATAAAGTAACAGGTAGAGTTACATATAGTCAGCAGATTCTTAAAGAATTCGGCTGGGTAAATGAAGCCAAAGGTACAGGGGTTGATCAAGATCGAGTCGGTAGTGGGTATAGCCAAGTATAATTTGCACTCAAACAGGGTTCGAGATGGGAGTACCAACCCTACCAAACTTGTATATAAATGCCTTGCCTTTGACGCCTCTCTGTGGTTAGTTTGAACTGGCCATTCATATAATGGGGACGTGCTCTCTATGGCAAGAATTTATAAGGTATTATAAGGTGTAAATCGTAGAGGTGGAGAAGCTATGAAACTAACTCGGGCTCGAGTAATCAACTATAAAAGTATTGACGATTCCTCATGGGTTAGAGTTGATGATGTTACAGCTCTGGTGGGTAAAAACGAGTCTGGTAAGACGGCATTTCTTCAAGCTATTAGAAAAATTAATTCTATTTCGGGTGAAGAAGATATTTTTTCGATTAGAGATTACCCTCGAAAAGGGTACATCAAATATAAAAAGATTCATGATCAGAATCCATGCGAGACAGCACAGGCAGAATTTGAGCTGAATGCTGAAGAAATATCTGAAATTGAGGCGAATTTTGGTGATGGGATATTAGCTTCAAACAAAATTATCGTCACCAAGAATTACAAAAATGAACGAAATTGGAAAATTAACCTTGTAGAATCAGTCTCTCAACCTTCCAACGTGACGACTTTTACTCAGCCTTCGACACCTGCCCCAACTTCTTTTCAAAGTGCTGTTCAGACTGTGGAAAATGTTAGTAATGTTTCGGAGAGAATTTCAGAGCAATTTTTAGAAAAATGGCTCCCAAAATTCGTTTACTTTGACAATTACAGCCTCATGAGAGGAAAAATATCTATCAATGAGCTCAGGCAGAGAACAGAAAATGGGGGACCTTTTGATGATGCTGATCGGACATTCCTGGCTCTTTTAACTTTATCGGGTGTTTCTCTAGAGGATTTGGAAAAGGATTTAGGGTATGAGGACATAAAAGTTGAATTAGAATCAGCCTCAATAACTATAACTGATGAGATATTCGAATATTGGCAACAAAACCGCCAATTGAAAGTTGAATTTGATGTATCTCTGGCCGACCCTAGGGATGCTGCTCCTTTGAATCAGGGCAAAATTTTACATGTAAGAATAGAAAATGCGAGGCACCGTGTCACTGTGTCATTTGATGAAAGATCGAAGGGGTTTGTTTGGTTTTTCTCTTTTTTGTCGTATTTTTCGCATTTGGAAGAAACAGAAAGTGGTGACTTGATAATTCTACTCGACGAGCCGGGTACAGCGCTTCACGCAATGGCCCAAAAAGATTTCTTAAGATTCATGGATGAAAGGCTTTCACCACGATGTCAGGTTATTTACACTACCCACTCACCTTTTATGATTGATTTGGAAAAATTGCAACGAATTAGGTTAGTTCAGGACATGGATGGTGTAGGCACTGTGATAAGTGATGACCCTGTTCATAATGACAGGGAGACTGTATTTCCCTTGCAGATGGCCTTGGGGTACCAGATGGCCCAGACCCTATTTCTATCTCCCCACTGTTTGATGGTTAACTCTCCCTCAGATTTGATATACCTGCAAGTTTTGGGCGATATGGTGGCAGCTGAATCAGGTATAAGGATCGATCCAAGATGGGTAATAATACCTGTTGGTAGCACGGATAACCTCTCTACCTTTGTCACCCTTCTTGGGGACAACTATGTTAGTGTCGCAGTGATGATGGACTTAACTCCTACCAATAAGGAGAAGATGGAGGCTATTAATAGAAAAAACGAATTAGAAGGCGAGAACCCTGTAAAGTGGGTACAAGTTACAAGAATAAGAGACGCGGACATCGAGGATTTGTTTGAGCCAAAGATTTATTTGCAATTGGTCAACCTTTCCTATGCTAATCAACTGGACCAAACATTGACTATGAGGTCCATCACGGAGAGTAATCCAAGAATCGTGGAAAGACTGAAAGTATATTTCGCGAAAACGGGAATCGCCGGGGGTGTTTTTGATCGATATGTGCCTGCTGCATATCTTCTGGAAAACTTTGAGGATTTCAAAGCCCACATATCTGAAGATAGTGTCGAAAAAGCTAAAGCGTTGGTCGAAAGAATAAATTCTTTGATCACTGAATCAGATTCTATTGATATTTTAAATTCCTCCCAGAGTGGTGGCTCGCGTACATCCCGTTCGGCATCTAAAAACCGCGCGGGATCAAAAAAATCAGGTATAAAGGCGACGGGTACAGTAGATTTAGGATCTATACAGTCTTCAGCCGCAGTAGGATCATTACCTCTCCAAACTCAGTTCTAGCGCCTTTGAAGAAAGATCGTGCCTATTACCGTGCCGTTGAACAAACTCTTACTTTAGCCGATTTTGAAAGAGGCAAACATAGTCCTGAACATTCATTTTTTCACTTGGAAAGGATGCGTCTCCTCTGTGCTCAGTTGGGCAACCCCCAGTTAGGTGTTCCCTCTGTTCATATAGCTGGCACCAAAGGCAAAGGTACCACCGCAGCCATGATTACCGCTATATTAGGTTCATCTGGATACAAAGTGGGCTTAGCAACTTCACCTCATCTACATTCCTTAACTGAGAGGATTAGAATAGGGTCTGAACCAATCTCCAAAAATGATTTTACTAATCTTGTTAAGCAGATCTGGCCGATGGTTCTGGAGACTGGGCAAAATAGTCAATATGGTGAGGTTACTTGGTTTGAGTTTATGGTGTCGGCAGCATTCTATTTTTTTCGTGAATCGAATGTTGATTTCCAGGTGGTAGAAACAGGCTTAGGTGGGAGGCTGGACGCGACGAACATATTATTACCCATCGTTTCAGTAATCACTTCTATCAGTCTTGATCATGTCAACATTTTAGGAGATACCTTAGCTAAAATCGCTTCTGAGAAAGCAGGAATCATAAAAGATGAAATTCCCGTAATCATATCTCCCCAGCACTGGGAAGCGATGAATGTCATGACAGAAATTGCAGCTAATTGTAATGCTCCGGTAAAAAAAGTTAGCGATAATTATTCTGTTTGTATAAAAAATAAAGATTTGTCTGGCCAGTGTCTCCTGGTAAAAACCCCACTACGAAATTACGAATTCAAACTACCATTACTTGGAATTCACCAGACGGAAAACGCCCTTACTGCCATATGCGCTATTGAGACTTTAAAGGAATCAGGATATCTAATTGATGAAGATGCAGTTGAGGTTGGGATGTCCAAGATTTGTTGGCCTAGCAGGTTCGAAGTGTTAAAAACCTCAGGCCCGACTTTAATAGTCGATGGGGCCCACAATCCATACTCAATGGAGCGGTTGGTGGAAACTGTTAATGACCATATGGATAACTGCAAAGTTATAGTGGTTTTTGGGGCGATTGGGGGACATGATATCGTCAATATGCTGAAACCTTTAAAGTCACTAGATCCCGTGCTAATTCCAGTATGTTCGAGGCATCCCAAGGCTATCGGGTCGGAAATTGTTAGAACAGCTTCCTCGAATTGCGATATTGTCACGACCAAGCCATATGGCAGTGTGTTTGAAGGTTTAGACCACGCCTTTAGTTTGGCAGGCCAGAATGATTTAATATTGGGTACCGGGTCTCTGTCTGTTGCTGCAGAGGTTTCGGAAGTTATTAAAGAAATTCCGCCTGAGATTTATCCAAATTTGCCCTAAAATAATAGATGGTTATGAATTAAAATGATTAATTGAACGATTAACTGATGGTAGAGGGTTCACATAAACAATGGGAAAAGACAGTATAAGGGTTGTAATAACCGGGTTAGGGGTGATGTCCCCTTTAGGCCAAACAGTAGAAGAATTTTGGAATGGCTTGTCTAATGGACACTCTGGCATAAGCAAAATTACCTTATGCGATACTGAAGGATTTCCGAGTGATATAGCTGGGGAAGTTACAGGATTTGACCCGGGACAATATGCAGATCCAAAAGAGGCCCGAAGAATGGCCAGGTTTTCCCAGTTGGCCGTGGCGGCGGCGGCTACCGCAATTGAAGATTCTGGTCTAGATTTGTCATTAAATAACGACCGAGTTGGCGTCGTGATGGGTAATGGTAATGGCGGCTTCCCTACTACAGAAGACAATGCAAAGATTCTGTTTGAAAAAGGGGGGATGAAAGTGAGCCCCTTTTTCATACCGATGATACTTCCAAATATGGCTGCGGCCCAAGTTAGTCGAGTATTCAATTTGAAAGGGTATTCCTCGACTGTTATAACAGCATGTGCTGCAGGCAATCAGGCGATTGGAGAGGCATATGAGGCTATCAGAAGGGGTGCAGCCGATGTCATAGTGGCCGGGGGTTGTGAGGCAGGTATAAGCAGGATAGGGCTTGCAGGATTTCATGTTATAAGGGCTCTAAGTAGATTTGATGGAAATCCGCAAGATGCGAGCAAGCCGTTTGATTCAAACCGCGATGGCTTCGTTCCGGCCGAAGGAGCTGGAATACTCATTCTGGAAACCTTGGACCACGCCCAAAAAAGAGGTGCGGATATTAAGGGAGAAATTATTGGCTATGCCGTTTCGTCAGATGCATATCATGTTGTGCAGCCTGATCAAAATGGAGAAGGCGCTGCTAGGGCTATCAAATGGGCTATTGGGAATGCCGACAAGCAACTAGAGGATATTGATTATATCAACGCTCATGGAACCTCAACGCCACTAAATGATGCTTCAGAGACCAAAGCGATCAAACTCGCCTTTGGTGATCTCGCTTATAAAATTCCCATAAGTTCGAATAAATCGATGATTGGGCATCCCCTAGGCGGAGCAGGTGCTATTGAAGCAGTCGCCGCAGTAAAAACTATACAGTCAAATCTTATTCCACCCACTATCAACTACAATAATCCGGACCCTAATTGTGATTTGGACTATGTGCCCAATGTGGCAAGAAAAGCTAAAGTGAGTACAGTTCTTTCCAATAATTTTGGTTTCGGTGGTCAGAATGCATGCGTTGTTTTCAGTTCATTTGAGGACTGACTTTAAAGAGATACCTTATCTAAGGTATGTCGAACCTTTCTGATTCGGGTGGTCGGCTCCACACAACCGCTGCATTTTTCATCGCCTTTGCTCTTTCATCGCTTTCCTTCCATTTGTCGTAAATATGATCACTTTCCCAAACTACCAAAGAGCTGATTTGCGTTGGGTCTCTTTTGGATAGAAGAGTGGTTCTACTTATGAACCCTGGTGCCTTTCTTTGAGCTTCACCGTTCCCGTCTAAGATATGTCTAGCATTTTCGACTTTGTCTTTCTCGGCCCAATGATGTGTTAGAACTCCAATCATTCTGTTACCCCCATAGGATTAACATATGTCTTAAAAAATCGAATTCAGTGATCGATGTCCAAAGATGTCATAAGGTTCACTTTAGTAGTCTTTGTCAATTCTATCCTTCGAGATCTATATGGCATTTCTATATCCCGCAACTCTTTAGAAGCCCCCATAGGCTTGATTCTTGGCCATATACCGTTTTCTGAACAGGTGACGAATTCGGAAAGATCATTCGGTGAGATTATAAATTCACGGTATCCATAGACGGGTCTTCTATCTTCTACCGGGATCACGTTCTTTGTCCTCTGGGGCATTGGGTTTAATACTCTGACAGTCTCCCTTTCGACAAATTGTTCCGGGAGAGAGGGCCATGAGTCTTGACTACCGTCCCATGCCTGAATGTCATTATACGAAGTTAATTGGACTAATGTGGTGGGGCTCAGGCCAATGAGACCTTTCATCAAACAAATTACCTTACGTCCATGTGATTCAAGGGAAGGCCACACTTCTTTTTACAGAGAGACAGGTATTTTGCCTCGGAACCTTTGTTGATTATGGTTTCCCTTTCCTCACTTACCATATAAGATCTCCTCTAATCCCATTGAGTTTGGATTTATCATTGCAATACTCTGTAAATTACGGTCCTAATGGTTAGGTAATGAACTTAAAGCAATATATAAGAGATATACCAGATTTTCCTAAACCAGGAATATTGTTTAGAGATATTACACCCTTACTCTATCATCAAGAGTCATTTCGATTTTGTGTTGATGCTTTCGCGAAAAAGGCAAAAATAATTTCTCCCGACGTGATAGTTGGTATAGAGTCAAGAGGGTTTATTTTTGGCTCCGCCCTTGCATACGAGATGAAGCTACCATTTGTCCCGATAAGGAAAGCAGGCAAATTACCATATTTTGTCCGGGAGGTTAAATATGACCTGGAATATGGCTCTGACATACTTCAAATACATTCAGATGTAATACAGCCCTCTCAAAGAGTAGTATTAGTTGATGATTTGGTCGCTACTGGTGGAACTATCCGGGCTTCAAGGGAATTAATCGAAAAAATGGGCGGGAATATAGTAGGTATCAACACTGTCATAATTTTGAAAGATCTTTGCATTCCAGAAATTTTGGATGATGAAGTGTTGTTCTCCTTGGTAGATTTCTGATTAGAGTTGACATACACACTAATGTTTGTCAGCATTCGATTTAGAGGTTTTTCACTGTTTTTTACTCCATGAAATTTAGATTCGGGATAAACCTAATTCAGTGGAGGTGACAAATGTATACGATAACACTTGGAGGTATGTCCGGAGGAGGCGCGAGGGACATAGGCCCTTTAGTTGCACAAAAATTGAAGGCTGACTATGTAGATAGGATTTTTCTGTCCAATGTAGCTAAAGATGTGGGTGCTACCGTCGAGGCTTTACACCAAAGAGAAGAAAGACTTCCAACCCGATCGGAGAAATGGATACACGTGATACAAAGGCTTCTTGAGCGTTCGGCTGTGACCGGGTCGGCTGGTGACCCATATTTCGGGCCCGGTATTACGGCTTTATTAACAGAAGAGTATGAGGATATACCGCAGCCGACGATAACCCGAGGTCATGAAGTGGAGGACGACGTATATATTGAGGCTATAGAATCTGCTATGAAAGAAATGGCGGCGGATGGTGATGTGGTATTCATCGGGAGAGGTGGACACGTGATTTTGAAGGACATGCCTAATGTTTTGCGAGTGGGAGTGGTAGCTTCATTTGAAGATAGAGTGAAGACCTTGATGAGTCGAGAAACTATCGATAGGGACAATGCTATGGTGACACTCGAACAAAGAGATCAGGCCAGAAAGCATTTTTTTAAAAAGTATTTTGAGCTGGATGAACCAGATAATCCTAATCTATTTCATTTCACTATCAACTCTAGTGAAATTAGCACAAATTATGCCGCTGACATGGTTATTCAAAACCTGAATTCGTTTGCTGATGGTCGTATGTTTGAATAATTTCCATGGAATCATTGCATTTATGAGTTGTTAGTATTGGATGGGTTTATTAGAATGTGGTACACAAAATCAAGTTTGGTTGTTCGGAATTAAATTTAAAACCTGAAGAAGCAACAAGGGGGAACGTTGTATGGCTCCGTTGCTCGAAGTCAAAAATCTAAAAACTCATTTTTTCACCGCAGACGGCATAGTGAAGGCGGTCGATGGAATTTCGTATGAAGTTGCAGAGGGTGAGGTAGTAGGAATTGTTGGGGAAAGTGGGTGTGGTAAAAGTGTGGGTGCCATGTCCATAATGCGATTGGTAGCAAGCCCACCCGGTCGAATTGTAGAGGGTGAAGTATTGTTTGGCGGTGAAGATCTAGTCCAGATGGACGAGCGAGAGATGAGGGGTATTCGCGGTAACAGCATTTCGATGGTTTTTCAGGAACCGATGACATCTCTAAACCCAGTTCTTACTATAGGTCGTCAGATAACTGAGACTCTGGAATTGCATCAAAAAATGAACAAAAAAAATGCTAGGGAAAGAGCGTCAGAATTGCTGACTACGGTAGGTATTCCGGACTCAGACACTCGTTTAGACGATTATCCTCACCAATTCAGTGGTGGAATGCGCCAGAGAGTTATGATCGCCATGGCACTAAGCTGTAATCCGCAGCTAATTATTGCAGATGAGCCGACTACTGCACTTGATGTCACTATTCAGGCACAAATATTAGAACTGATGCAGGAACTGTCCAGGAACTTAGGCACAGCTTTAATAATAATCACCCACAATCTGGGAGTAGTTGCCAGATATGCGGACCGTGTGATTGTTATGTACGCGGGTAAAATCGTTGAAACTTCTACCGCAGTGGGGATTTATAAGAATCCTAAGCACCCATACACTATAGGGTTACTTAACTCGGTTCCGCGCTTGGATGCGGACGATAATACTCGTGAAAGGCTGGAAGCCATTGAGGGAATGCCCCCTAATCTTGGTGATAGGCCTTCGGGTTGCGGATTTCAGTCTAATTGCCCGTCTCCAAGTCCTGAATGCTTAACTGGCGAACCAGTTCTCAGAGAAGATGAGCCTAATCACTGGGTTGCATATTGCGCTCATTGCGAACAAGAATATGGCTGTAAATGGTTTCCAAGAGATATTTAATCAAAAACCTATAAGATTTTATTACAAATAGTTAATAGCGTTTCGTGGAGTAAAAATGGTTACAGAAACAGGTGGTGCCTCCAAAGCCGCTCGGGTAGGGGATACTTTAGTTGAAGTTAGCAATCTTAAGATGTATTTCCCAGTCAATGAAGGCATCATATTCCAGAGAAAAGTTGCCGAAGTAAAAGCTGTAGATGATGTGACTTTTACCATAAATAAGGGTGAGGCGCTTGGCCTTGTAGGTGAAAGCGGATGTGGTAAGACAACTACTGGCCGATGCATTCTGCAATTGTATAAACCTACAGCAGGTGATGTTTTCTTCGATGGCGTGGATGTGACTAGCCTAAACACTAGCGGACTTCGTCAGATGAGAAGGGAGATGCAAGTGATATTTCAAGATCCGTATGGATCTTTGAATCCTCGTATGACCTGTGGGGATATAGTTGGCGAACCATTGAAAGTGCATAAGTTGACTGATAGCAAAGGTGAATATAGAGATAGAGTTTCGGAGTTGCTAACGACTTGTGGTTTGAGCCCGTACATGGCAGATAGATATCCCCATGAATTTAGTGGAGGCCAGAGACAAAGGATAGGAATCGCCAGGGCCCTAGCGGTTAATCCCAGTTTCATAGTGTGCGACGAGCCGGTGTCAGCTTTGGACGTGTCGATTCAGGCGCAAATAATCAACCTGCTTGAAGATCTTCAGGAAGATTTGGGTCTTACATATCTATTCATCGCCCATGATTTATCAGTGGTGAAGCACATTAGTGATCGAATTGCGGTTATGTACCTAGGTCATATCGTCGAGATAGCAGAGAGAAATGAACTATACGATAACCCAGTTCACCCATATACCAAGGCTTTGTTGTCCGCTGTTCCAATACCTGATCCGTTAATGGAGGCAGATAGGGAAAGAATAATACTGAGGGGAGGTGTTCCGAGCCCGATGTCTCCGCCCTCCGCCTGCAGTTACGACCCTCTATGTCCCTCCCCTGACCCAGCCTGCGATGCTAATGAGTTAGTCATGAGGGAGGTTTCTCCTGGTCATTTAGTTGCCCACTGTGCCCCCTGCGTTGATGAGTATGGCTGCTATTGGTTTCCAAGAGAGGGATAGGATTAAACCTACCTTTCCTTGTTTGGCTGTTGACTTAGAAGGGGAAAATATCGTTTCACAGGGTTTATTTCATTTCAAAGGCCATTTAGTGGGAGGATGCTAACTATGGTAAAAGTAAAACAGTTAGGACATATTGTCCTGCGTGCAGATTCTCTCGCTGGTGTAGAAGTAAAAAAATTAACTGAAGCTGAAATTACCTCCTCATCCTAGAGGACTGAGACTGGATATTAGGTGATAAGTGCCAGCTAGAAATGGGAGCCAATATCTGGAAAGGTTGCGGGTACACCCGAAAAACCTTTGGATTGAAGGTGAGAAGGTCGAAGATGTAACCGGCCATAGAGCCTTCTCTGGTTGTGCCGACTCGATAGCATCCTTGTATGAAATGCAACATGATGTTGATCTTTCTTCAAAGATGACTTTCAACCCGGGAAGTGGTGATAAACCTGAGGGACTTTCCTTCATTACGCCCACCTCAAAGGAACACTTGGTCCAAAGAGGCAGTATGATGCTCCGTTGGGCAAGATTTAGTGGTGGAGTTATGGCTAGGACTCCCGACTACATGAATGTAATTTTGATGGCCTGCTCAGCTGCCTCGGATTTTTTTGGCAAAGACGATAAGGCTTTTGGCCAGAATATTAAAAATTACTTCCGATATGTGATGGAAAATGATTTAACTCTTACTCATACCTTGGTAAATGTGCGCAAAACGAAGAAATACCCTTCCTACGCTAAAGGTGATGATCTGGGTTTACATCTTACACGTGAGAGAGACGATGGAATCATAGTGAAGGGTGCTCGTATATTAGCCACCCTTGCTCCACTCTCTGATGAGATACTAGTGTTTCCCTCCTCGGTGGTACCAACTGACAAGGATGCATCAAAGTTTGCTTTGGCTTTTGGTATATCCTGCGATACCCCGGGTCTAAAATTCTTATGTAGGGAAGCTTTGTCTGTTGGTAAATCTGCCTTTGACCATCCGCTCTCTTCAAAATTTGATGAGGGTGATGCACTCGTTATATTTGACGATGTATTTGTACCCTGGGACAAGGTATTTATATGCAATAACGTTGAAATAGCCAATTCCGCTTTTTCGAACACCAGAGCAGGACCCCATATTAACCATCAAATAGTTACCAAAAATATGGCTAAGGCGGAATTTGTACTTGGCTTAGCAGCCTTGATGACAGAAGCCTTAAGTACAAATGAAACTCCATATATACAGGCCCTTGCTTCAGAGTTGATAACGGTTTACGAGGTTAGCAAAGCTTGCCTGGAAGCTTCTATCTCCAACGCTAAGATGAACGAATGGGGGGTCATGGAGCCAGATTCTGCTCCTCTGTCTGCTGCGAAATCCTCTTTCACTTCTGCATATCCTAGGTTAATTGAGATTTTGCAGCTTATTGGATCTAGCAGCCTAATAGCTGTCCCGAGTGATGCAGACTTCGATTCCGATATTGGAGGATTGCTTGAGGAGTATTTATCGACTGACACCCTGGATGCCAAGCAGCGGACCAAGCTTTTCCGCATGGGCTGGGATATTAGTGTAAGTTCATTTGGTGGCCGCCAGGTTTTGTACGAAAGGTTTTTCAGTGGTGACCCTCATAGAACTGCTGCGCTTAGTTTTTCTAGCTATGATAAGGAGTTAGTGAAGAAGAGGGCACTTGAGATAATTGATCGAGGTTAGGTTTGTAATATTCAACTAGGTACTTTGGATATCTTGATCTCGTCTCCAATTTCAATAGCAGTGAGGTCATCTGGTATGAGGAAATCCCCGTCGTATACCTTTTTGATGGCTTGTGATATCTCTTCTTCCGCCCCAGGACCTCCCACAATATGATAAAAGGCTCCTAACCTAGGTTTTGATTCGACGAAAATCGAACCTACCTGTGAAGGTGTCGCGTGGTGTTCGATAATTTTCTTGGTGTGTTCAGGGTTTCTGCCTATCATTTTTGATCTTTTCCAAATTGCCTCAGGTGCAGCAACTTCGTGAATCAAAAGGTCAGCTCCTTTTGCTATTGAAGCCATGGTAGGCATGTACCTAGTATCACCTGAGATGATCACTTTCCTCTTTCCATAACTGATTATGTATCCCATGGCATCTGGTACAGGATAATGATCTACTTCAAAGGATTCAATCTGTAACCCCGATTTTTCATAAATAAACCCGGGAGCTATGTCATTTCCTGAAATTAGTGCCCCTTCGGGATCAAATTTTTCGTCTAGATCTCTTCGTATGTGGACATCTATCTCAAACGCCTTGGATAAGTGGTGAATCATGTTTGTTGTTCCTGGGGGACCATACACTGACATTGCATTTTTCCTTCCATAGAGCCATCCTGTGAGCCATAAATCAGGGACCCCGATGTAGTGATCGTAGTGTAAATGAGTTAACAACACTGTGGTTATTGATTTTATGTGAGTTTCAGTCTGGTTGATCCTTTGCGCAGCTCCTCTACCACAATCTATTAATATGCTTTCCTCTCCAGCCTGCACCAAAATGCTGCATCCCATTCTCTCTATTAAAGGGACAGGGGTACCTGTCCCCAACAAGGTAATGTTTAAGATATCATTCATATGAACTAACCTTTTTCATCTAATATAGGGCTGCAAAGAAATTTTAAAATCTTCGCGGGAATACATCGCTAACGTAATGCTCCCCTGAATGAAAAATCCTGCTCTTCCGAGGTTATAAATTCTAGGAGTGCCGAGTGTCCGTTTTCAGTTGCCTTTTTTGCCCTTGAGAATGCGCCCTGTATTTCTTCTGGGTCATTTACTCTTTCACTCCATCCACCCATAGCTCTAGCCATGTCTGCATAGTCACCACCCAAATCTCTTGTATTGTACAGTTCATGTGAGGAAGCCATGTGAGCTGTCTCTATGGCCATCGTTGAATTATTAAGGACCACAGTTAAAATCGGAATACCGCTTCTAACGGCAGTCTCAAAATCTAAACCCGTCATGCCGAAGGCCGCATCCCCCATGAAGTTCACAACAAATTTTTCAGGGGAAGCTAGTTTCGCTCCCATATTCAGTCCTAGCCCTGTACCCAGGCCATGCGATTTCCCCCACCCTAAATAGGTGCCTGGGCCTCCTGATTCATAAAAAGGCATGACCTGGTCCCTCGGACTACCCGAATCATGCGTCACTATGTTCTGGGATGGATCCGTGGCTTTCATGAATTCATTTATCACTCTGTACGGAGTCATGGGAGACTCTTTGGAGGTTAATTTTTTCTCCCAACTTTTGCTCCATGCCGATTTTATTTCTCTAATTTGGTTGGCTGGGGATTCCGGCCTATCTCGAGTGGAAAGTAAATCGGAGCACGCCTCTATTAACTGCCGAATGACTAATTTTGCATCCCCTTGCAAGGCGTCGTCAGGCTGATAATAGTTTCCAATATCAATAGGATCATTAGTGATATGAATAATTTTTTTCCCGTCTGGGATTGTGGTTACCATTCCATGCTTTGTGAGGCTGGTGCCTACTGCCAGTATTGTGTCACTTGTTTTCATGTAGTGTAGAACGGCGCCATTCATTACGACAGATGAACTGCCAAGAGATA